>PMBR01000069.1:13381-18876 GCA_003152995.1 Chloroflexota bacterium
GTGAAACGCGGCGGCGGCCAACCACGTTCGTGGCAGCGACGGACCATGCGTGACGGCGAGTTGCGGCTGCGACGGCTCTCCTGAGGCGGTGAGCGCGAAGTAAGCCCGAGCGAAGCCCGCCTCTGTAGTGTCGGGCGGAACGATGCGACTCGCGGCCGAGGCCACTTCAGGACTCATGTGAAGTCTGACGGCGGTCCGGAAACCGTAAACCGCCCCAAAATGCTAGAATCCAATGAGTTCCGACCACCGAAATGGGGACCTGTTTGGGCCAGATCATCGCCTGCGCCAACCAGAAGGGTGGCGTCGGCAAGACCACCACGGTAGTCAATCTTGCTACCTACCTGGCCCTCGCCGGAGACTCCGTTCTCGTCATCGATCTTGACCCCCAGGGCAATGCAACAAGCGGCTTTGGGCTGGATCGCGGCGAGATCGGGCACTCCGTCTACGAGGCCATAATCGAAGACGCCAGGGTTGCGGACCTGGTCGTACCCACGACTGTCCCGAACCTTTCGATCGTGCCCTCGTCGATCTCTCTGGCCGGAGCCGAAGTCGAGCTGGCACCGCTCCCTCAGCGCGAGCGTCGTCTTGCCCGCATTCTCACCGAGGTCGTTTCCTCCTACGACTACATCGTGCTGGACTGCCCGCCCTCGCTCGGGTTGCTCACGGTCAACGCCCTCACCGCCGCCGACGCTGTGGTCATTCCCATCCAATGCGAGTACTACGCGCTCGAAGGACTTTCGCAACTCATAGCCACGATCAACCTTGTTCGAAACCACCTCAATCCGGACCTCGCGATCAAGGGCGTCGTGCTGACGATGTACGACCCGCGAACAAACCTGTCTGCCGAAGTCGATGCCGAGGTTCGCAAGTACCTCGGACCCACCGTCTTCGACACGATCATCCCGCGCAGCGTGCGCCTCTCAGAGGCGCCGAGCTATGGCCTCCCGATCGCACTCTATCGACCCGACTCCAAAGGCGCCGAGGCGTACGCGGCGCTCGCCGCTGAACTGCGAGCGCGCGACGGGCGACCGCTTCATGCGGAACTAGCATCCCAGGCCACTGACGGCGCGACCGTCGCCGATGGCGCCGAGAGCGAAGCTTCTGGCGGAGGCGAAAGGTGATGGCTCCTCCCACGGAGCGCCATACCGGCCTGGGCAAAGGGCTCGGCGCGCTTATCCCGCAAACCAGCCCAGCCGGCGCCGCCCCGGTCGAAATCCCGATCTCGCGAATCAAGCGCAATCCATATCAGCCGCGCCAACGCGTCGAGCAACAGGCTCTCGAGCAACTCGCCGCCAGCATCGCCGTCCACGGCGTGCTCCAGCCGGTNNCGATCGTCGAGAACATCCAGCGCGCCGACCTCAACGCCATGGAAGAGGCCCACGCCTACCGCCAGCTGGCCGATGATTTCAAGCTGACCCAGGACGAGATCGCAGTCCGAGTTGGCAAGGCTCGGCCGACGATCGCCAACACACTCCGTCTGCTCGAGCTCGAGCCGGCAATTCAGGAAGCCCTCGGTGAGGGCCAGATCACCGAGGGACACGCGCGCGCGCTCGTGGGCACCACGCCTGCTATCCAGACCCAGATGGTGGCCGCCGTTGTCTCTCGCGGCCTTTCCGTACGCCAGACCGAAGAGCTCGTCCGGAGACTGCGCGACCGCCCGGCCAAGAGCGCCGTGTCCGCGGCCCCGATCGACGGAGAGATGGAGGGTCTGGAAGAGGATCTCCGTCGCGCTCTTGGCACGAAGGTGTCCGTGGCAAGGTCCCGCAAAGGGGGACGCATCGTCATCGAGTACTACAGCGACGAGGAGTTTTCCCGCCTCTTCGACCGTCTGACCGGAGGAAACGCTTGACCCAGGATCTCCCGCGGCGTCCATCCAACGGACAATCGACCGCGCCGCAAGCGGCCGGCGGTCGTCGCGCCAACAAGGCCAGCGACTACAACGCCGAGAGCATCCAGGTCCTCGAGGGCCTGGACCCGGTGCGCCGTCGCCCGGGCATGTTTATCGGCTCGACCGACGTTCGCGGCCTCCACCACCTCGTCTGGGAAGTCGTCGACAACTCGATCGACGAGGCGATGGCCGGCCACGCAAGCAACGTCGAGGTTCGGGTGCTGGTAGACGGCGCCGTCCGGGTCACCGACAACGGAAGAGGCGTTCCGGTAGGTCGCCACCCCAGCGGCCGCGATGCCCTCGAGATCGTGCATACCGTCCTCCACGCCGGCAGCAAGTTCGGTGGCGGCGGCTACAAAGTGTCCGGCGGTCTTCACGGCGTCGGCGTTAGCGTGGTCAACGCCCTGTCCGAGTGGCTCCGGGTCGAAACCGCCAGAGACGGCGGCGTCTGGGCCCAGGAGTACTCGCGCGGTGCGCCGACCACGCCGGTTCGCAAGATCGGTCCGCAGGGCGATCGCCGGGGTACCACGACGACGTTCAAGGCAGACCCGGATGTCTTCGAGACAACCGAGTTCTCGTTCGACACGATCTCCCAGCGTCTTCGCGAGTCCGCATACCTCAATAAGGGCCTCTGGATTCGCCTGATCGACGAACGTTCAGATAGAGAACGGTCGTTCTATTTTGAGGGCGGGCTCGTCTCCTTCGTGCGTCATCTCAACAAGAACAAAGAGACGCTGCACGCCCGGCCGATGTACGTCGAGCGGCGCGAGGGTCAGACCTCGATCGAGGTCGCGCTCCAGTACAACGACTCCTACGCGGAGAACATCTTCACCTTTGCGAACAACATCAACACGGTCGACGGCGGCTCGCACCTCACCGGATTCAGGGCCGCGCTGACGCGCTCTCTGAACGACTACGCTCGAAGGGCCAGCATCCTCAAGGACGCAGACGCCAACCTCTCGGGCGACGACGTGCGCGAAGGCCTGACCGCCGTGATCAGCGTCAAGCTCGTCGAACCGCAATTCGAGGGCCAGACCAAGGCAAAGCTCGGCAACCCCGAAATCAAGGGCCAGGTCGAGGCGGCCGTTGCCGAAGGGATAGGCCAGTATCTCGACGAGAATCCCGGCGACGGCCGTCGCATCGTCGAGAAGTCGCTTATTGCTGCACGGGCCCGCGAGGCCGCACGCAAGGCCCGAGACCTGGTCATCCGCAAGGGCGCCCTCGAGGGNNATCGTCGAGGGCGACTCGGCCGGTGGTTCGGCCAAGCAGGGCCGTGACCGTCGTTTCCAGGCGATCCTGCCGCTGCGCGGCAAGATCCTCAACGTCGAGAAAGCCCGCCTCGACAAGATCGTCTCGAGCGAGAACATCCGGCCGCTGGTGATCGCGCTTGGTGCGGGCATTGGGGACTCACTCGATCTCGCCAAGCTCCGCTATCACCGAATCATCATCATGACCGACGCCGACGTTGACGGAGCCCACATCCGAACCCTTCTCCTGACCTTCTTCTATCGGCACATGCCACAGGTCATCGAGAACGGCTACCTGTTCATCGCCCAACCGCCACTGTTCCGGGTCAGCACGGGCAAGCAGACCCATTACGCCGGGTCGGAAGCGGAGCGGGACGCGATCGTCAAGAAGCTGGCCGTCAAGAACATCACCGTGCAGCGCTTCAAGGGCCTCGGCGAGATGAATGCCGATCAGCTCTGGGAGACAACCATGAACCCTGAGACGCGGACGCTGCTGCGGGCCGAGGTCGAGGATGCGGCAGAGGCGGACGCCGTGTTCACGATGCTGATGGGCGAGCGCGTCGAGCCTCGCAAGGACTTCATCAAGACCGAGGCTCGAAAGGTCCAGAACCTCGATGTCTGATCGGGTTTCGGTGGCTTCCACGGCGACGGACGAGGACGCCCCGACCGTCGCGCGGGCAGCCGGGGCGCCGGCGGACCTCCTCAGGCGGCCTGCCATACAGCCGGCAGTGCTTCGTTACGAGGACTTCCGCATCCGGCCCCACAACTGCTTTGCCTGTGGCGAGCTCAACGAGATCGGCCTGCATCTGAAGCTCAACCTCGAACCCGGCCGGTGCTGGACGGAACTGGAGATGCCTCGCCGCTTCGAGGGCTGGGAGGGGATCATCCACGGTGGAGTCCTCTGCACCATCCTGGACGAGGTCATGGCCTGGGCCCTGGTGGCACAGGACACCTGGGGAGTCACCGCCAGGATGAGCGTCGATTTTCGCAAGCCCGTCACGGTCGGCCAGGCAATCCGCGCGGAAGGGTGGATCGCCGAGTCACGGCGCCGGATCCAAGTCACCGCCGGACGCATCCTCGACGTAGCAACCGGCGCGGAGCTCGCCACGGCGCAAGCCACGTATGTCGCCGCCACGGATGCCCGAAAGCGCGAGCTCAAGGAGCGCTATGGGTTCGGGGAGGGGCGATCGGAATGAGCGCCCCCGCGATGTCCGCCACAACCGCCGTCTCCAACCGCTTCGTGGCGGAGCACCTCGCTCTGGCCACCGCGCTCGGCGGGCAGCTTGCGGATCTCGTCCTCGACCCGGACGCATTCGTTGCCGCGATCACCAGCGGTTTCGCTACGCTCGCGGATCCGGTCTACGCCGACGGCTCGCGTTCGATCGCTCCCGGTCTCGGGCCAGTTCTGGGTGTGCGCTTGCCGCTCATGGAGGCCGTCCACAAGGCGTTCAAGCGCGGAACGCGCCGGACCTCGACCTCGCCCCTAGTCGATACGATGGACCGCCTCCTGCGCGAAGAGTTGCGCGAAGTCCGCTGGTTCGGCATTTGGAACCTGGGGCGTCTGCTGCCCACGGACCCGGAGCGGACGTGGCAGCTCCTTCGCCGCGCAGCCCGCGAGGCGGACGAGTGGATCACTGTGGACACGCTCGCCCATCCATACGGTGAGGGGATCCTGCGCGAACCACGCCGCTGGGCCGAGATCGAGCAGCTGGTCTACTCGCCCTCGCGCTGGGAGCGCCGCCTGGTTGGCTCCACGCTCGCAACGATGCCGCATGTGCGTGCCGTTCCAGGCGGGAGGAGCCTCGCGGTCGTCGCACGCGGCCTGACTCTCATCGGCCAGCTGATCGGCGACGCCGAGCCCGACGTGCAGAAGGCTCTGTCCTGGGCACTCCGAGCGTACGCCCAACTCGATCCCGCGGCCGTCATTGCCTTCCTGGAGACCGAGGCTCAAACGGCGCGGCAAGGCAAGGATGGCAACCGCGCCTGGGTGATCCGGGATTCGTTGTCAAAGCTTCCCGACGATACCGCCGCCCAGCTGCGAGCCAGCCTCGAAGGCATCCGGCGCGGAACAGGCGCACTTTCGACATCCCGCGCTGCCGCCACCGCGGCGGCCTTCCTCGCCCCGTAACTCCGGAGGACTAGCGCACCGTGACCGACGACCTGGGCCGCGTCCGAATTGTCCGCATCGAGGACGAGATGCGGACGAGCTATCTCGATTACGCCATGAGCGTCATCGTGGCGCGAGCGCTGCCCGACGTCCGCGACGGCCTCAAGCCGGTCCATCGCCGGATTCTCTACGCCATGGGCGAGATGGGCCTCTCGGCTACCTCGTCGTATCGCAAGTGCGCCGCGATCGTCGG
>PMBR01000035.1:0-461 GCA_003152995.1 Chloroflexota bacterium
TATCAGAACTTCTTCCAACTGGCGAAAGTCGGCTACGGCTCGGCCATCGCCACGATAATGGCCGCGATCATCATCATCCTGGCGGCCACATTCATCAGCATCCAATCCCGGCGAGATCTGGCGGAGGACTTCTGAGATGGAGGCCCCCACTACCGCGACCGAACCGATGGCGGCCGAACCGACGGCTGCCAAACCGACCGTCGCCAAGCCGACCGCGGAGCGACGTCGCAAGCGCCCGAGCATTGCCAGGGTCTTGCGCGACTACGGAACGCTCATAGCCCTGCTCTTGCTCCTCTTCGTGATGTTCCTGCCGTTCTTGATCATCGCCGCCAACGCCATNNATTAGCCTGTCGGTCGCGATCCTCTCGATGATCCTGTCGTTGCTCAACGGGTTTGCCATGGGCATAGGCCGGATCAAGGGCAGCGTTTGGCTACTCGTGTTCTTCATGATCGCCAACATG
>PMBR01000035.1:503-14482 GCA_003152995.1 Chloroflexota bacterium
CACCGGTGAGCAGGCCATCGCTGTCGGTGTTCTTTGCCTTTTCCTTCATCTGGACTTGGAACGAGTTCTTCCTGCCGTTGATCATGCTCGTGTCCAACTCGAAGCAGACCGTCCCAATCGCGATCTCGGTGCTTCAGGGACAGAAC
This sequence comes from Chloroflexota bacterium, assembly GCA_003152995.1. Classification (GTDB taxonomy): domain Bacteria; phylum Chloroflexota; class Limnocylindria; order Limnocylindrales; family CSP1-4; genus Fen-1039. The sequence goes on from PMBR01000035.1 coordinate 650, forward strand.
TTCATGGATCCCACGACGACTGCGTCGTCGGCTCTGCTGGGCGTCGCGCCCTGCATCCTGTTCTTCCTGCTGTTCCAGAGAAGCCTGACCAAGGGAGTAATGGCTGGATCCGTGAAATAGGGTGAGGCGCACTGCGGGTTGTTAGGGTTGCGGTCGGGCTCAGCCCGGCCCGCCTTCGTTCGGGTTTGCGATGGACGTTTCTCCGGTACCATGCCAACGGGTGCCCGCTTAGCGGGCGACACGGCTGGCGAAAGGTGATCAGCAGTCGATGAAGTTCTCCGATGGCTTCTGGCGGATGCGCTCCGGCCTAACGGCCTGGCACCCGGTCGAGGCGTACGACGTCTGCGAGTTCCCCGACTCTCTGACGGTCTACGCGCCGACCCGGAAGATCGAGCACCGCGGCCACACGCTCGGCGGTCCGCTCGTGACCATCCGGTTGAACTCACCCATGCCGGACGTGGTGTCCGTCCGCCTAACGCACTTCGAGGGGGAAGTCCCACGAAAGCCGGAATTCCCGATCGCGAATGCGCCAGGGCCCGTCACGGTGTCGGCCGGCGACGCCTCCGCCGAGCTGACCGCGGGCAGGTTGACGGTTCGGGTCAGCCGGGACGACGAATGGAGAATCGACTTCGAGGCCGGCGGTCGCATCCTCACCTCGAGCGAGCCCAATGGCATGGGTATCGTCGAGACCGAGGACGGCCACCACTACATGCTCGATCAGCTCGGGCTCGGCGTGGGCGAGTGCGTGTACGGGCTGGGCGAACGGTTCGGACCATTCGTGAAGAACGGACAGTCGGTCGACATCTGGAACGAAGACGGCGGGACGAGCAGCGAACAGGCGTACAAGAACATTCCGTTCTACCTGACCAACCGCGGGTACGGCGTCTTCGTCAACCATCCCGGCCTGGTCTCTTTCGAGGTTGCCTCGGAAAACGTCTCGCGCGTCCAGTTCAGCGTCGAGGGGCACTCGCTCGAGTACTTCGTCATCTACGGCCCCAGTCCGAAGGAGATCCTGGAGAAGTACACGGCCTTGACCGGGCGGCCGGCCCTGCCTCCGGCCTGGTCGTTCGGGCTCTGGCTCAGCACCTCCTTCACGACCGTGTACGACGAGCCGACCGTCACGAGCTTCATCCAGGGTATGGCCGATCGCGACCTCCCACTGAGTGTCTTCCACTTTGATTCGTTCTGGATGCGCGAGTTCAACTGGTGCGATTTCGCCTGGGATACACGCACCTTCCCCGATCCGCGGGGCATGCTCGCCCGGATCAAGGCTGATGGCCTGCATGTCTCTGTGTGGATCAACCCGTACATCGCCCAGCGATCGCCACTCTTCGAGGAGGGGCGAGCCGGCGGCTATCTGCTGAAGCGACCGAACGGTGATGTCTGGCAGTGGGATCGCTGGCAGCCCGGCATGGGCCTGGTCGACTTCACGAATCCGGAGGCGCGCCGCTGGTACGCGAGCAAGCTCGAGGCCCTGCTCGACATGGGCGTCGACTGCTTCAAGACGGATTTCGGCGAACGGATCCCAACCGACGTCGCCTATTTCGATGGCTCCGATCCGGAGCGAATGCACAACTACTACCCGTACATCTACAACCGTACGGTCTTCGAGCTGCTGGAGAAGCGACGGGGCAAGGGACAGGCCGTCGTGTTCGCCCGGTCGGCGACCGCCGGAACGCAGCAGTTCCCCGTCCACTGGGGCGGAGATTGCTCGTCGACCTTTGAGTCGATGGCCGAAAGCCTGCGCGGCGGGCTCTCGCTCGGCCTGTCGGGCTTCGGTTTCTGGAGCCACGACATCGGTGGGTTCGAGGGTACGCCCCCGGCCTCCGTCTTCAAGCGCTGGATCGCGTTCGGCTTGCTCTCCTCACACAGCCGGCTCCATGCCAACGAGTCCTACCGGGTGCCGTGGGTGTTCGACGAGGAGGCAGTCGATGTCATGCGCACCTTCACGAAGCTCAAGAACCGCCTGATGCCGTACCTCTTCGGCGCTGCCGTCGAGGCGCACGAGCGCGGCATTCCGATGATGCGCGCGATGTGCCTCGAGTTCCCCGACGACCCGGCCTGCCTCCATCTCGACCGCCAGTACATGCTGGGAGAGAATCTCCTCGTGGCTCCTGTCTTCTCGGAATCCGGAGACGTCACGTACTACGTCCCGGCGGGGAGATGGACGAACCTGCTGACGGGCGCCACGGTCGATGGTCCGGGCTGGCGCGAGGAACGCCATCCATGTTCGAGCCTGCCGCTGCTCGTCCGCCCGAATTCGGTCATCCCGATCGGCGAATCCGAAGCCAGGGCGGACTACGACTACCCACGCGGCCTCACCTTGCAGGCGTATTCGATCGAGGACGGCGCCCGGGTGAGTGTGGCAATACCGTCGCAGGACGGAGGACCGGGTTCGACTTTCGAGCTGCGTCGCGAGGGCGGGCTTGTTACGGTTACGCCCGATGCGTCGGCGCCGGCCTGGCGGCTGCTCCTCGTGGGAGAGACCCCGGAATCCGTGACCGGCGGCGCGATCGAGGCCGAGGCCGAGGGCAGTATCGTCCTCCCGACCTCGCCCGGCGGCCCGGTCGTGGTGACCCTGCCAACCCCCGGCTGACGCCGCCGGTCCATTACTCTGGCCGGAGCACCATCGCTCGGGTCTGGGGTGCTTTTCCGTGGCGGGCGCTGCTTCAACGTTGGCCGTTGAGATTGCCCGCTGACATCGGCAGTGCTCAGCGGTGCAGTTTCGGTGCGGCGCGCCGCCATCGGTCCGCGTATTCTCAAGTCCCGACGAAGGGGCCATGAGAGGATGGCGAAGAGACGTGACCGGCTGGAGGTGGCTTGGATGAGCGGATGGGTCGTGCCAGCGTATCAACAGCCGGGCGTGCAACTGCCCCCCGGCGTCGCGGTGGCTGGGATGGGCCGACGCGTTGCGGCGTGGCTCCTGGACGGGCTGCTGGTCGGGTTCCTCGCGTTCATCCCGGTGGTCATGGCCTTCGCGACGGGTGCCATCACGTTCAACCAGCAAGCGATCGATCAGATCGACTGGCAGGCATACAGGCCGTTCGCGAACGTCACCGCCCCTCTCTTCCAGGTCAATACAGGGCTGCTCATCGTCGCAGCGGCGGTCTTCATCGCGCTGAACGCCGCCTACTACGCCGGGAGCTGGGTCGGGTTCGGCGGCACTCCATGCCAGCGGGGCCTGAAGCTGCGGGTCGCGGATGTGGCGAGCGGAAACAACCTCTCGGTCGTCCGTGCTTTCCTCCGCTGGGCTGTGCTCCAGGGACTTTCAATCGTTATCAGTGCGGCCTTCGTCGTCGTCTTTCTCGGCAAGCTGGCGACGATCCCCGCGAACGAGTGGATGGGCGGGGGCTACTACCTTGGGTCGACCAGTGCGGACTTGTACGGGGGTCTCAGCATCTGGTCCACCCTCCTGTCGGGATTGAGTGGTCTCTGGATCATCATCTTGATCGTGTCCGCAGGCACCAACCCGGCCCGCCGCGGGCTCCACGACCGGCTCTCCGGGTCGATCGTCGTGGGCCCCTCGCAGGCTGTTCCGAACTGGCCCGGCTATCCGTATCCGCAGACGCCCGGCTACCCGCCGCAGACGCCCGGCTATCCGTATCCGCAGACGCCCGGCTACCCGCCGCAGACACCCGGCTACCCGCCGCAGCAGCCCGGCTATCCGCCGCAGCAGCCCGGCTATCCGCCGCAGCAGCCCGGCTATCCGCCGCAGCAGCCCGGCTATCCGCCGCAGACACCCGGGTACCCGCCGCAGGCCTGGCCCGGCTACCCGCCGCAGACGCCCGGCTACCCCCCGCATGGCACGGCATATCCCCCGCAGGGTCAGATGTATCCGCAACAGGCGTGGCCCGGCTCTCAGCCCCAGGCCACGCCGCCCACCCCACCAGTTTCACCCGCGCCGGTCGACCAGCCCGGCGAAGACCCGGAGAACGGGGCGCCCTGCCAGTAACTCGGCCAAAGCTCGAGGCGAACGGCCGCGTCCGGACTCCTAGCAGCCGCGACTTCCCCGAGCCGTGGCAACGACGCGCGCTCCGAACTCCAGCGCGGCTTCGATAGCCTCACGCTGACGGCCCTGATCCAGGGCGTACCAGGGCACGCCCAGGACGACTCGCTCGGCCGCGCCTTCCCAGGCCCTTAGCCGACCGGGAGCCTCGTCCGGTCGGCCGGCGATCGCGATCGCATCGAGCAACTCGTCGTCGATCAGGTCGGCCATCCGGTCCAGGTCGCGGTTCACGAACGCCCGTCGCAGATCCCTCGGCAGGTTGCCGCGGCCGTGCATCGTGAGGATCGGCTTGTACGAGGGCGTGGTCGCGTAGAAGGCGATCTGGATTCTGGCGGCCCGCCGGGCGGCAGCCTCGTCGTCGCCGAGGGACACCATCGCCATGGCCGTGATCGGGCAGGCGCCGATCGGCCGGCCAGATCGCTCCAGCCCGATGGAGATCATCGGTTGGACGGCTTCGCGGAGGTAGTGCGGCGACGCGAGAGGGTGCCCGAGCAGCCCATCGGCAACCTCGCCGCATGTGCGGGAGAGGATCGGGCCGACCGCCGCGAGCAGAATCGGCGTGTCACGCCGCTCCGGTCTCGGCTGACCATGGAATGTCGGCATGGTGATCTTGTAGATCTCGCCCTGATGCACGACGGCTTCGCCGCGATTCGCCGCCCAGACCGCGCGAAGAGCCTGCACGTACTCTCGCATCTGGGGCGCGGGTCGCTCAACCCGGACTGAGAAGCGGGCTTCCATGACTCGTTTGACCTGCGGTCCGAGACCGAGCATGAAGCGGTCGCCCGACAGCTCGTCGAGATCCCAGGCGGTCATCGCGGTGATCGTGGGCGAGCGGGGAAATGCCAGGGCGACCCCGGTCCCAACGCCGATCCGTGATGTCGCCGAGATCGCGGCGGCCGCCTGGACGAAGGCCGAATGGTCGAGCTCGGCCAGCCAGACGGACTCGAGCCCGGCAGCTTCCGCCCGACGGGCCAGGGCCGCGACATCCTGGAGACTTCCACCGATGGCGAGGCCGACTTTCATGGGCTCGACTCTAGCGGCTGCGCGTCGACGCCGCTGCGGCCCGAATCCGTCGAGTGGGCGAGGTTCCTTCTAGGGTCCGCCTGTCCGCTCCGGGCCCGGCACAAGCCCATCGACTCCCTTCACGGTCGGAACTCGATGGTTCAAGCCAGGCAACCTCGCCGTCACGAATTCCTTTTCGCCGGGCCAAAGCAGTGGGCCGGAGGCCGCCTCGGGCACAGGGGTCTAGCATCGGCGCATGAACCAGAGACAGAGACTCAGTCAGATCGGGTCGGCCCCCACCGACGAGCAGTGGTCGACGATCGCCGGACGGCGCCGCCAGCCCGGGACGACGTGGCTGATCGTCGTGACGAGCACCGGAATCGCCTGCCTGCCCGGATGCGCTGCTCGAACGCCGGGGCGCGACCGGGTCAGGATCGTGGCCGGTCTCGACGAGGCGCTCGCGGCCGGCGCCCGGCCGTGCCTGCGCTGCCACCCGGACCGCAGCCGGAGCGAAAACGCTGCGGCCTCCGGCAAGCACTCGACTTCGACCGCCGGCGGGGACGCAGTGGGGGCCGCGGTCGCCAGGCTGGCCGCCGCGTTCTCATCGGGCGACGATGTTCCGGGCGACCGCGAGTTGGCCGGCGCGGTCGGGATCCCTGAAAGGCGGCTCCGCGAGATCTTTCGCGAGCGGCTCGGCGTGACGCCGCGGGCCTGGGTTGCCGCCCGGCGCGCGGAGCGGCTTCGGGCGCACCTGGTCGGTGGGCGGGACGTGCTGGGCGCGCTCTTCGATGCCGGATACGGCTCGTCGAGCGCAGCCTACCAAGCTGCGGGCGGCGAACTCGGTATGGCGCCGGGAACGTATCGAACCGGCGGGGTGGGGGAGCGGATCCGCTGGACCGCGGCGCCGATTCCGGATGGAGTGGCCCTGGTCGCGGCCACGGAACGGGGTCTGTGCGCGGTGCGCCTCGGAGACGAACCCGCCGTCCTAGAGTCCGAGCTGCGCGCCGAATTCCCGCGTGCCTCGGTCACTCGCGACGACCCCGGCATGGCCGATCTCGCGGCTCTCGTTTCGGACCTGGCCATCGGCCGGCCGCGGCCCGATGTCGATGGGCTCGCGCTGGACGTCCACGCGACGGCTTTCAGGCGGCGCGTCTGGGAGGCGCTGCGGCGGATCCCCGCCGGTGAGACCCGTTCCTACGGGGAAGTGGCGGCGGCGATCGGCGCGCCAAAGGCGGCCCGGGCCGTCGGTGCCGCATGCGCCGCCAACCCGGTGGCGGTCGTCGTACCGTGTCACCGCGTGGTCGCGTCCGACGGCTCGCTACACGGCTATGCCTACGGCCTGGCCCGCAAGCGCCAGCTCCTCGACGCCGAGCGCGTCAACGGGACCGAGCGCGCCGGGCGCGCCGGCGCCGCTGGGGCTGCTGGCGGAGCCACCGGGGCCGGCGGCGCGATCATCCCGCGCGAGGAGAGGCGGACCGCCCTGACTAGCCAGCCGAAGCCATGACCATGATGCGGATGTCGGTCATGTCTTCGATGGCGTAGCGGATCCCTTCACGACCGAGGCCGGAATCCTTGGAGCCGCCGTAGGGCATGTGATCGATGCGGTATGTCGGGACGTCGTTGACGATGACACCGCCCACCGCGAGCTCCTCGAAGGCGGACCAGGCATGGGCCAGATCGTTGGTGAAGACGCCGGCCTGTAGGCCATAGCGGCTGTCGTTCACCTGGCGGACGGCGGTGTCGAAATCGGCGAACGGGCAGGCGACGACAAGCGGCGCGAAAGCCTCTTCGCGGCTCACTCTCGCCGAAGCGGGCGTGTCGACCAGGACCGTCGGCGGGAAGTACGAGCCGTCGGCCGTGCCGCCCAGAAGGACGCGGCCGCCCATCGACCGCGCCTCGTCGACCAAGGCCTGGGTTCGAGCAACAGCCTTCGCGTCGACCATCGGGCCGATATCGGTCTGAGGGTCGAGCGGATCGCCGACACGAAGCTTCGTGGCGCCTTCGATGAAGCGGGCCATGAAATCGTCCCAGATCGCGTCGTGGACGAAGATCCGCTGGACGCTGATGCAGACCTGGCCCGCGTAGCTGAAAGCCCCCGTGAGGATGCGCCGGACCGCCCAGTCGACGTCGGCTGACCGATCGACGATGGCGCCGGCGTTTCCCCCGAGCTCGAGCACGACCTTCTTCTTGCCGGCCCGTTCCTTCATCTTCCAGCCAACCGAAGGACTGCCGGTGAAGGTCAGGAGCTTGAAGCGTTCGTCCGAAACCATCCGGTCGCCGAGGTCGCGGGTCATCGGCAGGATGCTCACAGCGCCTTCTGGCAGGCCCACCTCGGCCACGATCTCAGCCACTGCCAGCATCGTGAGCGGGGCCTTCGACGGCGGCTTCAGAACGATAGGATTGCCCGAGGCGATCGCCGGGGCCAGCTTGTGCGCGGCAAGGTTCAGCGGGAAGTTGAACGGGCTGATTGCCGCAATCGGGCCGATCGGGAAGCGGCGGGTGATCCCGGTCCGACCCCGAGAAGCCGGATTGAGGTCCAGTGGCAGAAGTTCGCCGCCGATCCGCTCCGCCTCCTCCGCGCCGATGCGAAAAGTCAAGATGCCCCTATCCACCTCGGCGAGCGAGTCGCGAATCGGCTTGCCCGATTCGAGGGTGATCAGCCGGCCGATCTCATCGCGCCGCGCCTCGATACCGGCACTGATCCTGCGCAGCGCCGCGCTTCGCTCGTACGCCGCCAGCCGCCGTGTGCGCTCGAAGGCGGCCACGGCTGCGGTGACCGCTTCCTCGTACTGCTCGGCCGTGGCGGTGTACGTCCAGCCGGCCGGCTCGCCGGCGCGAGCGGGGTTCTCCACGACGAGCCGGTCGGGCGATTCGACCCAGCGGCCGGCCAGGTAGATCGGATGGGGTCCGGCTGACGTGACGGATGCCATGGCGTGCTCGCGGCTCAGAGTGTGGCGCCGCACTTGGGGCAGGAGAGGCTGCTCAAGCTGCAGTCGACGCCGCAGTCGCCACCGCCGCGGCAGATCTCGCATCTCGGGCTCGCGTGGGTCGCATCCGGCATGCCGCCGCAACGGCAATACCAGGTCCCCCTGCCAATCTTGCGCAGCCGGTTCGAATCCTCTTCGACCAATCGGAAAGACCCCCGGAACTCGACGATAGTGCTCACGGTGCAGAAGATACCGGACGAACCATGCGAGCGGGAGGTCGTTGCGCTGCGAACGGCCAAGCCGGCCCGTGGCTTTTGGGGCCAGTGCGCACGATTCCGGCGCGCCGACCGACGCCGAAACCTGCAGAGATGCTACCTTCTACCCCACTCGACCACTCGTCGCGGGGCAGGCGCCCGCATCTAGTAGAGGGCGAACCCGGATGAGTCCACGCTGGCGCGGCTGCCTCCTCGAGATCGTCGAGACGATAGTTCTGACGCTGCTCATTTACCTCGTCGTCCAGAATTTCGTCGCCCAGCCGTACCAGATCCTCCAGGTCTCGATGGAGCACACCCTCGAGCCCGGACAGTACGTGCTCGTGGACAAGCTCTCGCCGCATTTCAGCGACTACAAGCGGGGCGACGTCATCGTCTTCGAGCCACCGGCGGGCTACCAGGAGGACGGTCAGAACGTCCCGTTCATCAAGCGCGTGATCGGCCTCGGCGGTGACACGGTCGAGGTCAAGAACGGCGCCGTCTGGGTCAACGGCGCGCCGCTCACGGAGCCCTATGTCTACGAAGGGCAAACTACCGATCCACCCGGCTCCGGACAGACGGTGTGGCAGGTTCCGGCCGGCGATCTCTTCGTGATGGGCGATCACCGCCAGGCATCGCAGGATTCTCGGGTGTTCGGCCCGATCGCCAAGTCGACCGTCATCGGGCGCGCCTGGCTGCGGTACTGGGGCGGGGCTTTTGGCCTGGTCACGTCCGCCTCGTATGACAACGTTCCGAACGCGCCACCCTCGGCGGCTCCTGACACCACGCCCGTAGCTCCGTAGGCGGACGAAACGGGCACAGCGCCCGCGAACGGCGCAAGCGGCGCACCTACACCGCCTGGGCCAGTTCCTCGCTTTCGGGCTTGAGCGCGACCAGCCGCTCGACTATGCCGAACCAGGTGCGCTCCAGCCTTTGCACCTCCAGGCCCTCGGCCAGGACGTGGTTCAGCGGCTCGCGCATCAAGTGGTCGCCCATGCGCCGCAGCTCGATCGGCTCGACCAATCGCTCGATCGCGCGGACGATACGATTCGGGCTCCGAACGTGCTCGATCAGCAGCAGCCGGCCGCCCGGACGCAGGACCCGCACCGCTTCGGCCACCGCCGTTCTGTCGTCGGGGACCGTGCACAGGGCGTAGCAGAACACGACCGTGTCGAAGTGCTCGTCGGGGTAGGGGAGCGCCGCGGCGTCGCCCTGGCGGAGCGTCACGTCGAGCCCCAGTTCGAGGGCTCGTCCTTGGGCCCGATCCACCGCCACGCCGCTCAACTCGATCCCGGTCAGACGGACGTTGCGAGGATAGAACCCCAGGGTTCGTCCCCGTCCGATGCCGATCTCGAGCGTCTCCCCGTCGGCCTGCGAGCAGAGCCATTCGCAGGCGGCATCCCTGCCGCCGGGGCGCGCGGAGACAGATCGCCGGTCGTAGATCCCCCGGATCCGATCCGTTTCGCTGTCGTCGGCAGGCATGGCGCAACGGTAGGTCGCGGAACCGGTCATGAATAGGGGGCTCTCCACCGGTCGCGAGTTGGGCGCGGGGCCGGCCGCTGAACCGACCGACCCGGATCTCCTTGTAAAGGCGCGAGCCACTTGTCGCACACTAGAGGGGTGTGGACGCCGTCAGAGTGGGGACGATGATCGATCAGGAGGGGTTCGACTCGCAGTACGGATCGCTGTTCGGCGACCTGGCGGCTCTGGCGCGTGCCTTGGGCGCCGGCTCCGACGCCGAGGACGTGGCTCAGGAGGCGCTCCTGCACGCCCGCGACCACCTCGATCAGCTGCGTGAACCGGACAAGCTGCGGGCCTGGGTCCGGCGCATGGCGGTTCGCGGCGCCTGCCGCGCCCGCGGCCGCCATCTCGCCGCCCTCGACGCCGAGCTCATGGAGCGCCTGCCGGCGGCGGAGTTTCCGGACGTCGACGTCGCCGCGGCCATCGCCGGGCTTCCCGAACGAGAACGCATTGCCGTGACGCTGGTCTACGGACTTGGCTACCGCCAGGACGAGGCCGCCGAGCTGATGGGCGTCGCGAGCGGAACCGTCTATTCGAGCGTGTGGAGGGCCCGACGCAAGCTCGCACGGCTGCTGGCGTGCGACGAGCCGATCTCAGAATCGATCGGGAGGAACCCGCGATGATCCGACTGAGCGAACGCCTGGCGAGGATTCTGCGACGCGGGCATCTCGACGAAGCCCGCCTCGACGCGATCTCGGCGGCCCGTGTGGTTGCCACTTCGGCCGAGCTCGCACACCTGCGAAGCTGCAAGCGTTGCCGGAGTCTGCTCGTGGGCTTCCGCCGGACCGCGACTGTCCTCGGCGGCGCCTGGGCCGACCGGCCGCTCCAGCGGGGCGCGGAGATTCCAGCTGGCGCGGACCGAGTCCGGCTGCGCGGGGCCGACTGGTTCGGTCGAAGCGAGGGCCGCGGCATCACTCGGCGCGCGGCAATCCCCGTCGCTCTTGCGGCGGTGCTGGTCGGGGTCGTCGCGACGGCAGGGCTGATGACACTGCGCGGGGGCGGTCTTGCGCCTGCGGCCAGTGGCGCGCAGGGTTCGACGGCGCAAGCCACGCCGCCACTCGCGACGCCGCAAGGAACGCCCCGGCTCACGGGGCCAGTTGCCCAGCTGCCTCTCGCTAACTACTCGAGCTTCGGTTGGGCGCCCGACGGCATGCACCTGCTCGTGGCGTCGCAAACGGGCAGCGTCGTTTACGACCGGTTCGGCAACCTCATCTCTTCTTTCGGGCAGTTCGAAGGCTGGCTGGACGCAACCCACCTGATCTCCGCAGATGGCCACGTAGCCGGCATCGGCGACGGGTACACGGGCGGACCGAAGTCCAACTCGTGGGTGGTCGCCAGCGGCCACGGCGCCGCCGCAATCATTGTGGCCGTGCCGGGGTGCACAGGGGACCCGATCATCGACTGGTACAAGAACGGCGAATACGTGAAGGCGGGCGAGAAGGCCACTCCATACGGCTGGTCGCCCGACGGGAAACTCCTCCTGCTGGGCCATTTCGCCTGCGATAACGCGGACGCCGAGTTGCACGGCTGGAAGGGCCCGGTCGACGTCGTCGACTTCGCCTCGGGCCGCGTCCTGGCGACCGCCCCGGCTGTTCGCGGGGAGATGGCATTCAATCCATCGGCGACCCGGCTCGCCGCCCAGTCGGACGCGGATCTCGAGATCGTCACCGTCGCCGACGGCCAGGTCCAGACGGTCCCCGGGGCCCGCTTCCTGAGCTGGCTCGACGACGACCACCTGTACTACCGGGCCGGCGCAAATGTGGAGATGCTGAACCTGCGCGCGGGTGCCCTGGCCAGCGTCCCGGCCCCCAACGGCGAGTGGCTGGTGCCGTCGCCGGCGGCCGGCCCGCGGCTCGTAGTCGACGCCACGGGCGCCCCCCGCCGGATAGTCGCCGCAGACTGGACCACCACCCTTCTGGATCTCTCGGCGACCAGCCTCACGGTGTATGCAAATCAGGCGGCCGATCAGACGGTCTCGGCCCTCCAACAGCGGCCGTGGTCGCCGGACGGCCGGATGCTGGCTCTCGAGTCAGCGGACGGCACCTCGCTGGCCCTCATATCGGTCACCGATCTGCCAGGCTCGGTCGCCAGTGCGCTGCCGACGCCGATCGGCACGCCGCAGGCCATCGCCGAACTGGATCGCGCCGCTCTGCCCGGACCCGTCCGCGAACTCGTTTCGGACGCCACGCGCAACGCTTTCTGGTTCCTGGGCGGCGAGTCGGGCAAGCCGATCCAGCTTTACCGGTTCGACGTCGTGACGGGGAAGCTGGCCGCGACTCCGATCGCCGGCACCGCCTACGACCTTACGCGTGACCGGCTTGCCCTTGCGCCCACCGGCAAGCTGTGGATAGGCGCGGGGTACGAGGTCTTCGTCTACGACCCCGAAGCGGCCGGCCAGACCAGCCTGGCCCTGCCAGCCTCCGGCCCGGATGTCCAGGTCGACCCCACGCTCGGCAAGACCGATCCCTGGATCTCGGGTATCGCCTTCGATGACAAGAACGGCGTCGCTCTGATCGCCCGAAACTGGGTGAGATCTCTCGCCAGGGTGGACGCATCGCTCCGGGTCACCGGCTCGGTCGACGTCTCGGATGGCTTCGCGATGACCGGAGGAATGGCCTTCGCCGGAGGTCGCGTTTTCGTGGTGGCCGATCCGGCGACCGGCTTTGGGTTCGGCGTCGACGCCACCGGCACTCAAACGCTATCGAACCTCAAGTTCACCGCTCCGTCGATCGCCGAATGGGGAGACCGACTCCTCACGGCCGGAACGCCCCCGGGCTTCATCGGCTCCGACGGCGGCGGTGCGGCGCTGATCGATCCCGTCCCGGCTTCGGCGGATCTGGTCGCCTGCGGCCCCAACGGCGTCGCTGCGCTCTACAGCGCCGCAGCCGGCGAGATCCAGTGGCGCGACGCGGAAGGCAAAGTATCGGGGCAGGGGGTGTTCACGGCTGGAGCCGCGCCCCTGCAGATCACGGCGCTCGCCCTCGACGGTTGGGGCCGGCCGTGGGCCGTGGAGTTAGCCGGGAGCGACTACTCGCTCGTCCGCCTCAGTCTGGGCTCCTGACGGCCGGCTCAGCCTGGCAGAACCGTCTCGCCGAACATCAGGAACCGATCGACGCCGCGGGCGGCCAGGCGGCCCTCGCGGATCGCCCAAACGACCAGCGACTGACCGCGCGAGCAGTCGCCGGCGGCGAAGACGCCCGGGGCGGTGGTCATCATGTCGTCGTCACGGACGATGTTGCCGCGGTGGTCCAGCTTGCATCCGAACTCCGCCGGCAGCTCGGGCGCCGGCCCGATGAAACCCATGGCGATGAGCACCAGGTCCGCGTCGAACACCTTCTCCGTGCCTTCGCGCTCGACAATCTCCGGCCGTCCGCTGGCGCCGTGAACCCAGTCGACCTGGACCGTTTCTATGGCGCTGACCTGGCCGCCGTCGTCGCCGATCAGCCGGCGCGTGTTGACCAGGTAACGGCGCGGGTCCGCGCCCCACAGAGCGGCGGCCTCCTCCTGGCCGTAGTCNNCCGCCGATGACGATCACGTTCTTGCCTGCGGCGGAGATCGGCGTGGCCGGTCCCCCGAGCAGGTTCTTCGTATTGCCGACGAGGAAATCCATCGCGAAGTGGACGCCGGCGAGTTCGCGGCCCTCGACACGAAGGTCGCGCGGCACGGTGGAGCCGGTGGCCAGGACGACGGCGTCGAAGTCGGACGCGAGCTTGTCGGCCGCCACGTCCTTGCCTACGGCGACGCCTGTGACGAACGCGATGCCCTCTTCGGTCAGCAGCTTGACGCGCCGGTCGACGACGGACTTGTCCAGCTTCATGTTCGGGATGCCGTACATGAGCAGGCCGCCGATCCGGTCGTCGCGCTCGTAAACGGTGACCTCGTGGCCGGCCCGGTTCAGCTGCGCCGCGGCGGCGAGGCCGGCCGGTCCGCTGCCGACGACGGCGACCTTGAAGCCGGTGCGGGCCAGCGGCGGCTCGGCCACGACCCAGCCCTCGCGGAAGGCCCGCTCGATGATTTCGTTCTCGATGGTCTTGATCGTCACCGGCGGCTGGTTGATGCCCACCGTGCACGAACCTTCGCATGGCGCCGGACAGACTCGCCCCGTGAACTCGGGGAAGTTGTTGGT
>PMBR01000087.1 GCA_003152995.1 Chloroflexota bacterium
CGCATGGCGCTCTTCGGCGTCGTCGGTGGGCCGCTGCTGGTCGCTTCGGGAATCGCCGTGCTGTTCGGCGTCATCCCGCAAGGCTCCCCAGTGCAGAGCGTCGTGACAATCCCGGAGATCGTCTGGGAGGCGTTCCTGGGCCTGTGGCTCACCTTCAAGGGCTTCAGTCCATCGCCGATCGCCTCGAGCGATGTGGCACCGGTCGGCAGCGACCAAGCCTTCAGGCACCTGCCGGCGGCTGGCGTCTAGTCACTTCCTCAGCCCTGCGCAACTCGGAGCCCGGCTTCGGCCGGGCTCCGACGCATTTTTGCGACCCCATCTTGTGGCCGAAGCGGACTACGCCGGCGAAAGGGCGACCGCGGTCGACCTCGGCCAGAGCTATCTGAATGGCTACTCCTGGTCGAGGAACTGCGCGACGACCGTCGCGAGAGCCGGCGACCATCTCGGGATGCCATCCGGAACGCCTGAACGGCGTCGACACGAGCACGAGCTTGCGAACCGAGCCTGGATGCTGGATCGCACGGGCGGGCGTTACGCCGTCGGGATCGGATGGGTGGATCGAATGAGGTCTCGCGGGTCGTACCGGGCCTTGACGCGGCCGAGCCGTTCACAGGTCGCGGGCGAGTGGAAGTCCGACACGCTGGAGGAGCGCTCGGCGAAGTTGGGGTAGTTCCGGTCCGCTTCCCACGGTGCCAGCGCCGCCCGCACGACGGCAGAATGACGCTCTACGGCGGCGGCCCTGTCCGCGCTCGGCACCATGCCGATCGCGGCCGTCGCGAACCGGGCATCGAGCGAAGCCAGTGCCCCGTATTCCGGCGCAGCGTCGAGCAGCGCGCCTCCCAGGTGGCGCAGCTCGACCGACAACAGCGGCGATCCCGACCCAGCACCCGCCGCCCCGACGAGAGCGTCGATGGCCCCGGTCGGAAGGTCCGCCAGGAGCCACCCGTCGATGGAGACCGGGACCGGCTCGACCGGGTCCATGTGCAGCGCGCCGAGCGAGGTCGGCGCCAGCATGGTGAAGGTGTCGATCTCCGGCCCGAGTTCCCGGAGCGGGCGCAGCAGTTCGATGCCCTCGTCCGTCGTCGCCAGGCACGCCGCCTCGATGAGCACGAACGAGCGGCCCCGCAAGCTTTCGGGGATCTCCAAGAGGGCCGGCAGGTTCAGGAGACGCCCGACGGACGTGACGGAGTCGGGGACGCCCGATGTCCACGCTTGCCAGGTCGCCAGGATCTCGGCGGCGCGCTCCTGCGGCCAGAAGAGCGCGCCCGCGTACAGCTCGCGCACGGGATACAAGGCGAACTCGAGCGCAGTGACGATGCCGAAGCTGCCCCCACCACCGCGGAGCGCCCAGAAGAGGTCCGGCTCGTGCTCGCGGTCGACATGGAGCAGCACGCCATTGGCAGTCACGACGTCGATGGCGAGGACGCTGTTGCAGGCGAGGCCGTAGCGCCGGGCGAGCCAGCCCAGCCCACCGCCCAGGGTGTAGCCCACCACACCGATCTCGGGCGAGGTCCCCGCCAGGCCGGCGAGGCCGTGTTCGGCAGCGGCCGCCTGGACCTCGCTCCACGTCACGCCGGCTCCGACGCGAGCGCGGCGCCGGCCCGCGTCGATCGCGACGTCCCGCATCCGAGTCGGTCTCATAAGCACGGCGTCGTCGACCGAGCCCAGTGCCCCAGCTCCGTGTCCCGTCCCCTGGGGTGCCACCCGCAGCCCATCTCCCCCGGCGAACGTCACGAGCTTGACGACGTCGTCAGCCGTCTCGGGGAACGCCACGTGCCGGGGCCGCTGGTCGGCCGCGAGATTCCACGCCCGGCGAGCCCGATCCCACCCCGAGTCGGCCTCCGACACGACGTTGAGCTTCAGCCCCCGGATTTGTTCGAGACGCCGCTCGCGCCGCGCGTCCTCCGCGGCGGCCGGGGCACGCCGGAGTGAGTAGTCAGGGCGGAACATCCGCGACCTCCTTGCGACTTGAGCGCACCTTGGCCGAACGATCCCCCATTGGCGCAGCGCGACGGGCCCGATCTCTTGAAACCTCTCCTGTCTCAGAGGCTCGGCTGCCCGTCAGATAGTATGACTTACCTGCTTAACTTTGCACGATGGGACGTCGGATGTCTCACGTGTGGCGAGCAGACCGCTTGTCGTGCCTCCGGAAGTGGCCGCCTACTCCCCCGCCGGCGCGATCGCTGAGCCTTCGATGGCAGGGATCAGATCGCCACCGGACCCCACCGACACCGATGCCACTTCCAGGTCGTGGATGTAGCGCCGGCCCCGCATCCACGAAGCCGCGGCCGCGGCTACAGACAGCGCCACACAGACGGCGAACGCGACGCGCAGCCCATCGAGGAAGGGCGCGGACAGCAGCTGTGGGAAGAATGAGTTGCTCAGGATCGTCGTCTGCGTCGCACTCGGGAGAGTCGCCAGAACGTTGGCCGGAATGAGCGTCGCCATCGGGTTGTAGCCCAGGAACGCGGCGAAGAGCGCGCCACTCGGCGGGATGCCGGATAGCTTCGTGGCGAGGTCTGCGGGCGCTCCGGCCGCTGTCAAATGGCTATACATCGCCCCGGGAAGTCGAGCCGAGAGACCGGCGATCACGAGCGTGAATATCAGCGTCATGCTGAGGCTCTGGGCCACGTTCTGGAAGGTCGCCCGCATCCCCGAAGATACGCCCCGATGCTCAGGCGGCACCGCGTTCATGATCGACGCGGTATTCGGCGCGGCGAAGCTTCCTGCGCCGATCCCGAGCGCCAGGAGAAGCAGACCGAAAGGCACGTAGTCGAAGTCCGCCGGGACCAGCATGAAGATGGCAAACGCCGCCGCGGACAGGAGCATTCCGCCGGTCGAGAAGTAGCGGGCCCCAAAGCGGTCGGAGAGGTTGCCGCACAGTGGTCCGGCGATGAGGAAACCGACGGTCATCGGCAGCATGCAGATGGCCGCCCACAGTGGCGCATCCCGGAACGCGATGCCGTGAAGCGGCAGCCAGATGCCCTGAAGCCAAACGATCAGGATGAACTGGAGTCCGCCCCGCGCCAGCGACGAGAAGAACCCGGCGAGGTTGCCCGCGGTGAACATGCGGATCCGGAAAAGCTCCAGCCGGAACATCGGGTCCGACACACGGCCTTCGACAATGGCGAACAGGACGAGCAGGAGAGCGCCGCATCCCAGTTCGCCGATCACCGACGGATTGCCCCAGCCCATGCTCGAGTTACCGTACGGCTGGATCGCGTAAGTGAAGCCCACCAGCACCAAAATGAGTCCTGCGGCGAACAGGACGTTGCCGGGAATATCGAGGCGCTGGTGCTGGCGGATAGTGGCCGTCTCGTGGAGCATCAGATACGCCCACACGGTCCCAAAGATCCCGAACGGGACGCTCACCAGGAAGACCGCCCGCCAGTCAATCGCCGAGAGAACGCCGCCGATGAGCAGCCCCACGAACATACCCGCCAGGACGCCGATCTGGTTCACGCCCATGGCGAAGCCGCGTTGCTCGGGCGGGAATGCGTCGGTCAGGATCGCGGCGGAATTGGCCATGAGGAATGCGCCGCCGACGGCCTGGATGACGCGGAAGATGATGATCTGAGTCGCTGCATCGTTGCCCTGGCCTTGGACGAAGAAGCACAGGATCGAGCCGACGGTGAAGACGGCGAAGCCGGCGTTGTATAAACGGACGCGGCCGTACATGTCCGATATGCGGCCCGCCGTCACGAGCAACGTTGCGGTCACCAGGGTGTAGCCGACGAGCATCCAGAGCATGTAGTCAGATTCGCCGGGTGCCAGCGGATCGACGCCGATGCCGCGGAAGATCGCCGGCAACGAGATCAGCAGGACGCTGCCGTTGAGACCGGCCATCAGGATGCCGAGCGTGGTGTTGGACAGGGCGATCCACTTGTAGTCGATGTGCGCGAGCCGGCGCTGCTTGGGGGTGCTTGTCATGGGGCGAGCTCCGACTCGGCGGCGGCAATAGGTTGGGGCTCAGCGCATGTTTCGGATGGCGCGGAACCGGCCGGCTCATGACCTTCGACGACACGCTCGAGGATTTCCGCGAGCGCCACCAGGTCCGAATCTTCGAGCGCAAACAGCCGGCGGCCGAGATCGCTGTCCGCGATGCGAGCCCGCGATTCCATCGCCTCCAGTCCGCCGGTCGTCAGGTGAACGAGCGTCACTCGGCGATCGCTCGGGCTGGCGACCCGAGCGACCAGCCCCGCGCGCTCGAGACGATCGACGAGGTTGGTGATCGTCGAACGGGCCAGGCCGAGCTCAGCGCCGTACCGGCTGACCGGCACCTCGCCCAGGCGCGCCAGCACGCGAACGGCATACAGATCTCCGAGCGAAATGCCGTGGCTCGCCGCGACCTCCTGCTGGAGCGGCTCAACCAGGGCGATGGCACGCAGGAACGCCCAAAGCGTCCGCCGCTGATTTGCGCTCAGGGTCAAAGGAGAAGCTCCCACGATACGAATAGTCCGTATGTTGGGAGCATCGTACCAGACACGTCGGGGGCGGAACGCGAACTGGAGCGGGCGACTGGTCTCGAACCTGTCCAGTTGTTCGCGGGTTCAATCGAACCCCCGGAAGAGGCGCGCTCGGGTTGAAGGTCGCGGTAACGGGGCCCTCGAGGATGCCCGATGCCGTTTCAGCGGGTAGCTCTTGTACTTCGTCCCGATCCATCCAGATTACGGGCACGGCCGCCCGTTCGTGTCACTCACCTGTCCCGCATCAGTCATCGGTTTGTCACGCGCGGCCATCAGTCTCCGCGATGGCTCGGCTATTGACCGAGCGACACGGAGGAATGACAGATGGTGCATCGAAGAGTGATTGGCAGCGTGGCCGCACTCGGGGCAGCCGTGATTCTCGCGGTTCCAGGTATTGCGGCGGCCAGCGATGGCCGATCAGGCTACGTCTACACCGAGACGAACGCGGCCACGGGCAACGCAATCCTCGCGTACTCGCAGGCCCACGACGGCTCACTGACCTGGATCGGCACCTTCCCGACAGGCGGCGTCGGCACGGGCAGCGGTCTGGCTACGCAGGGCGAAGTGATCCTCGCGGGCGGCGGCAAGTGGTTGCTTGCCGTGAACGCCGGCAGCAACGACATAAGCACCTTCCGCGTTCGCGACGACGGCCGCCTCACGCTGACCGACCGCGCAGGTGCGGACGGAACCGATCCGGTGAGCCTGACTGCCCATGACCGCCTCGCCTACGTCCTCGACGCGGGCGGAGCCGGCAATATCGCCGGCTTCCGGCTCGACAACGGGAGTCTCCATCACGTCGGTGGGTCGGTTCAGGCCCTGAGCGGCAGCGCGACAAATCCGGCCGAGGTGGCCTTCAGCACGAACGGCCGATTCCTCGTCGTGACCGAGCGCGGGACCAACCTCATCGATACCTACTGGGTCGACTCTCACGGACGCGCCGGCGGGCTCAAGACGACCGCGTCATCTGGACCGGTTCCCTACGGCTTCGCCTTCGATCTCCGGAACCACCCCATCGTTTCCGAGGCGGCGAACAGCACTCTGTCGTCGTACCGGCTTACCGGTGCCGGCGCGACCGTGATTTCGGCAAGCGTTCCGACCGGCGGCATCGCCGCCTGCTGGGTCGCGGTTAGCCCGAACGGCCGCTGGGCCTTCGATAGCAACGCGCACGGCGGCACCATCTCGTCGTTCGAGGTCCACTCGAATGGCAGCATCTCTCTGGAGCTCTCGGTCGCGGCCAATACCGGCGCGGGTAGCGCCCCGCTCGATCTGCAGGTCAGCTCGAACGGTCGGTTCCTGTACGTCAACGAGGCCGGCGCGCACATGATCGGCAGCTATCGGGTCGGTGCGGGAGGAACTCTCGTGGCCGTCCCGGGCGGACCGAGCATTCCGGCCGGCGCCAGCGGGATCGCCGTTTCCTGACCCCTCAACGCGTGACGGTGGGCCGGGAGGCGCAACTCGCCTCCCGGCTTTGCCGTACGGAGGAACGAAGTGGACGCGGACGCCTACGATCCGGCAATGGCAGTGTTGCAGCCGCCGATTCTGGTCGTCGATGACGACGCCAAGATCGTGCGGCTCGTCCGAACGTACCTGGAGCGCGAGGGCTTTCGTGTCGTCGAAGCGTCCGACGGTCGCTCGGCTCTGGCGGCGATCGCGCTTGATCCGCCGCTTCTCGTCGTGCTTGATCTCATGCTGCCCGAAGTCGACGGACTATCGATCATTCGAGCCGTACGACGGACCGACCGGACACCGATCGTCATGCTTTCGGCTCGCGGCTCAACGGCCGACCGCATCGCCGGTCTGACCGAAGGCGCGGACGACTACCTGGCCAAGCCGTTCTCCCCGGCCGAACTCGTGGCCAGGATCAAACGCGTTCTCGATCGAGCGGGCCGGCCCGTGGCCGCGACGCCTCCGGCGCAGGTTCTCCGGCACGGCGACCTGGTTCTGGACCTCGATCGACACGAGACTGCCGTCGCCGGCAGGCCGGTGGAGCTGACCGCTCTCGAGTTCCGGCTCCTGACGGCCCTGATTGAGGCCGACGGTCGGGTGCTCACTCGCGAACGCCTGATGGATGCGATCTACGGGGATGGCGAGGCCTTCGTCCTGGATCGCACGGTCGACGCGATGGTGAAACGCCTTCGAGAGAAGCTGAGCGACAACACCGACCAACCTCGCTACATCGCGACGGTTCGTGGCGTGGGCTATCGAGCGGCCCGGCTCGACGTGGTGGAAGCATGAGACCGCATCTCCCGCGAGGGATCGGCAGTCGGGTCGCCCTGGCCGCCGTCTTCGTTTCCGTGCTCGCCGTTGGCATCGTGGCCATCGGAACCCTCGTCGTTGGTGGCCGCACTTTCGTCAATCTGATGACCGCCGACGGTCATTCGGCCGCTTCCGCCCAGGCAATGTTCGATGGCTCGGTCGGCCAGGTCGTTGCCATGGCTCTGATCGTCGCGATAGTCGCAGCGGCTGTCCTTTCGGCTGTGCTCGCGAGCAGGATCGCGCGCCCGCTCCGAGAAATGACCCGAGCCGCCAGCCAGATCTCGAGGGGGGAATATGGTGCGCGAGTCTCACCAAAAGGCACCGAGGAGCTGGCCGGGCTGGCCGAGTCGTTTAATTCGATGGCAGCTTCGCTGCAGGAGCAGGAGCGACTGCGGCGCGACCTCATCGCCAACGCCGCTCATGAATTGCGCACGCCGCTCACCAATCTCCAGGGCTACCTCGAGGCGCTCCGAGATGAGGTAATCCCGGCGGATCGCGCAACGTTCGAGTCGCTATGGGATGAGGCCGAGCGACTGGTCCGGCTGTCGCGGTCCCTCGACCTGCTCGCAGAGGGGGATTCGATCGACGCCGCCCGTCCGCTCATGGCAGTAGATCTTACCGGGGCGGCGGCCTCGGCGGCGGATCTTGTCGCGCCGGCTATGGCGCAGGCGGGGCTCAAGTTCGAGACAGATCTTGAGCCGTCGCTGACTGCGATCGCCGAGTCGGACGGGCTCGCTCAGGTGCTCGGGAATCTGCTCCAGAACGCTGTTCGATACACACCGTCGGGTGGCACAGTGCGGCTCCTCGCGGAGCGGCGGTCGGGGGCGATCCTCGTGTCTGTGACCAACACCGGGTCGGACATCCCGGCGGCCGATTTGCCGCACGTCTTCGAACGTTTCTACCGGGTCGAGAAGTCGCGCGCGGCGGCCCATGGAGGAGCCGGTATCGGCCTGGCGATCGTCCGCCAGCTCGTTCAGTCGTTCGGTGGCCGTGTCGGCGTTGAGTCGGGCAACGGCCTGACGCGGTTCTGGTTCAGCCTGCCGGCGGCCGTCGCTGTCGCGCCCTCGGGCACGCGGGAGGTCCGGCCGGCGCCGCTGGCAAACCGCTAAGGCCGCGGATCAATCGAACCTTGATGTCGGACCTGTTCAGGGGTTGAATCCCTCAGGACATGTTGGCGGCGCAAGATTGGCAGCGGCGCTCAGCCTGCAGTCTCGGTCTCAACCGCTAAGTTGTAGCCGGCAGGAGAAGGAGGTTCGCGTGATGCCCGCCTGGACTTCGGATGAGCTTGCCAAGATCGGCAAGGCCACCGAACTGCAGATCACGTCGCGCCGCCGCGATGGCTCGCTGCGCCCTTACGTGACCATCTGGGTGGTCCGTTCGGGCGACGACGTGTACGTGCGCTCGGCCTACGGCCACGAGAACGGATGGTTCCAGCGTGCGCTGTCGTCCGGCTCAGGCCGGATCCGCGCGGGAGGCGTGGAGCGCGACGTCGCGTTCGAGGAGCCGGGCGCCGCGGTCGACGCCGAACTCCACGCGGCTTACCACGCGAAGTACGACCGCTACGGGCCGAGTATCGTCGGTACGGTGGTGTCGCCCGAGGCTGCCAGGTCAACCCTCAGGCTCCTGCCTAGATAGTCGACATGGTTGCCAACGTCAGCTGGAGGGTTGTCCCGACCCAGCTGGCCTAAGCCGGGTCAAGGTCATCGCGCAGAGGGTGAGGCGTTCCGTCGCTATGCGGTGGCCGGGCTAGTAGCCCATGAAGGCAACTCGAGCGTCAAATAGGGAGAGGGGCCGGATCGGTATCAGGCGGTCCAGGCAAGCAGCAGAGCACGCAGGACTTTGCCGTCAACGTGGATTGGGGTATGGAGCGGGAGACGGGTCTCGAACCCGCGACATTCAGCTTGGAAGGCCTAGGCGTGTTAGCGCAAAAGCGCTCCTCGTGGAAGGGCGAGCATTTTGTGTCCAGTTATCGTGTCGTGCGGACGCCCACGACGAAGGGCACACAATGCGAGAAACGCTCGATCGAAGAGTCGACCGACGAAACAATGAGGACCGTCCCATGGCGATCGAACATGTTCTAGCCGTCATCCCCGTAGCCGACTTTGACGCCGCCCACGCCTGGTATGAACTCCTCTTTGGCCGCCCCGCCGACAACCTGCCGATGGTTGGCCTCCTCGTCGAGTGGCGATTGACCGAGACTGGGTGGGTCCAGATCACCCGAGATGCGGAGCGCGCGGGTTCAGCCCTGCTGAACTTCGCCGTCGACGACCTGGATCGCCACGTCGCCGAGATCTCCCAGCGTGGCCTGGCCCCGGGCGCAATCGAGACGGTGAGCAAAGGCGTTCAGCTATCGGCGATTCGCGATCCCGACGGCAACACGATCACCTTCATCGGCCACTTTCGTATCGACTACTAGTCGAACCCCCCATTTCCATAGACCGGGCCACGCAGCCGCCGAAGCCCCTCGCCGGTCTCGCTGCGCTCGCGCCGAAACGGCTGAGTGTCGCGCCAAGCGCGAAATGGGGTTTGGAGCGGGAGACGGGTCTCGAACCCGCGACATTCAGCTTGGAAGGCTGACGCCAAGGCATCGGCTTCGCTTCGCTCAGCCGATGCTCTACCGACTGAGCTACTCTCGCTCGAACTTGCGCAGTTATCGTGTCGCTGTCGCCCTTCAGGCCAGCAGCCAGAGCGTAGCTGCGAGTGGCAGCTGTTGCAAGTCGGGGGCTCTCGCTCGGCAGCCGTCCATCGGGCTAGACTGCCCACATGTCAGATGAAGCGGCGCGGCTGGTCCTGCAGAGCATCTTGGCGTACGGGATCTCGGATCGCTTCATTGGAGCAACCCGCGACTTTGCGCCGGACGACAAGACGCGCTTTGCCGTGCGCCTCCAAGTCTTCGTCGGCGAGACGCAGGACGGGGCACCGGACTCCTTCGACGTGACGGTCTGTAGCCCGACTTGGCTTGTCGACAACTTCGGCCACTTCACCGGCAACAGTCCCGCCAACAGTGACGTGGTCGTAGGACACGGTGTATGGCTCCAGGAGTTTTGGAACGCCGACGAGATCCAGAAGACGCTAGAGACACTGGTCCGGTCCGCAGTTGCCCCGGACTGGCCAGACCTGGCGAACTGGCTCGGACGCTATGTGCCCTGGGAGTACAGCTACAAATACGACCGGGACCATGGAGTTGTGGTCGACATCGAGACTGTCTATCCGCAGTTCCGTCGGAACAACGCGGGCGATTGAGTCACGGCTGGTTCCCTGCGCCTCGCTTGCGGCTTGCTGTTGTCTTCCTAGGAGCTGCCGTCTGCGCTGCCGCCTCCTCCTCAGCTCGCCTCGCTTTGTAGGCTTCAATCTGCCTCTTGCGGCGCGGCTCCTCCATGACGTCCCGGATGGTCTTGATCTCTCCAGTAAGGTCGTGCAGGTCGTCCTGCAGGGCCGAGATCACATCGAACATCTGTCGGTCGGCTAACGCCTCTCCGCCATGCAGGCCTTTTCTGTAGTCAGCGAGCGGATACGTCGCTTCCTCGTGGCGCTTCCGGGTCCGACCGAACACTCCCCCTCTGTCTTGCCACTGCCACTTGATGCTGACGACAACGTTCCTGTCCGCCATCTCGGCTAGCGTCAGCGGCCAAACGCCAAGGTTGATTGCGGAGCTTCGTGCGTTGGCTCATCGATCAGATCGTGGGGTCGCCGAGAACCTGGAAGCCTTGATCGAGTTCATCGAGGGTCAGGCGGCAACCATGAAGTACGGCCGCTTCTTCGTCGTGTTCCTGGGCGAATAGACACGAGCCGCAGGCTAGGTAAGGCCATCTCCCGCGTTGAGCGCGTCGCCTATCTGCCTGGCACCAAGGTCTACGATGACTTCCTCGCCATCGGTCTGGCCGCCCTCCGAGATAGCAAGACCGACGAGGGCCAGCGCGCCCGCACGGTGCCTGCTTGCCCGCTGCTCGGGGCTCTCCGGGTCGGCCATTGGCTCCTCGTCGCTTCGCTCCCACGCCTTGACGGCCTGATCAGCGAGCGTCTTCGGGATGCGGACTTTGACTCGGATCTCCTGTCCATTGAGAGACCGCCCGATGTCAGCAAGGACTCGCCCGTCGGCAGCCCACCGCTGGTACTGGCCGTCCGTGCCCGTAAGAACCGACTCCCGGTCCTCGTTCGGCTCGGCTGGGCGGTCCAGCGCCGAATGACGGTTGATGCCCACGCTGCCGTGCAGTGGATGCTCAGCCAGAACGCGCAGCCAAAGCTCCCGGGACTCATTGTCGGCGGAAGTAGCACTTCCCGTGCGAGCGTACGCATCCTCCCAGGCAGCGCGCCACGCGCGGTATGAGTCGTTCACGCGCACGATGTTCTCGAAGCCTTGCCCGTACCGCACGTCGGGCTTAGAGACGAAGTGGAACCCGAAGCTTTCGGCGGCTTCGTTGATGTCATCGATGACCATCTCGTCCCAATCGAGATAGACCGAAGCAGGACCCTCCACCCGAGGCGCGACGATTGCAGGGAACATCGCGACATGCTCCCCGATGCGAAATGGAGGGCCTGGAGGCGGCAGAGGTTCGTTCGGGTTGCTGGACATGGAGCGAGTCTAGCGTCTGCTTACTTGTCACCGGAGCCATCGGAGCGTGCATCCAGTCGCACCGTCTCGCTCTTGCACCGGTCCAGCGGAAACGGATCACCCACGGCCGGGCCGCACACTCGACATGGCCAGACAGTCCCCGGTTGCTGCATCGCTGGCGGCAAGAGCGGGCAGATTTCCTCGGCCTCAGGCGTCGGTGGGTACATGTTGTCTTCGTTGTCGTTGTCCATGTCTAGAACCTGTCGCCAGGGCTAAGGCGCCGATGCGCTTCCCTGGCTCGCTGATCGGCCGCAGATGCTCCGTATCGCGCCAGCATGCCCCGGCTACGCCAACCCGCAAGCCGCATCAGGTCGCCTTCCTGTCCGCCTTCGCTGAGCCAAAGATGAGCCATCGCGTGCCGGAACTGATGGCAGAAGACCTCGGGGACTCCCGCCTGCACGCCTCGCGTCTTGAGAGCCTGATACATCCCGTTGGCCGACATGGTGCCAGCCTTGCCGAGCCACAACTCGGGACGATGGCCGAGCCGGTGCAGCGACCGTACGCGCAGGTATCGATCCAGAGCCTGAGCGGTCCTGCGACCGAAGGGCACGACTCGCGGTCTGCGGAACTTGCCAAGGACGACTGCAGTTCCATCCTCCAGGTCCACGTCCTCAACCTTGAGACCCGCCAACTCTGACCGTCGCATTCCTGTGTCGAGCAGCAGTCGAAGGATTGCCAGGTCCCGTCGCGCCAGGAAGCCCGCACCCTGGCAGGTCCGCAGCAGATCGCGAAGCTGGACAGGCGACAGGACAGCGGGCGGTTCCTCAGGGATGATCGGAGGGCGCATCTTCGCCATTGGGGACGACGGGACTTCGTCCTCCCCTACCGCCCATTTGAATAACTGCTGCAGGGCTCGGTACTGGACGGAGATAGTCGAGGCCTTGACGACGGCCAGCCGGTCAGCCGCGAACCCTTCAAGGTGCGACCGGCGGATTGCTCGAACCTCCGTCGGCAGCCCTTCGGAGTCCAGGTAACGGGCCAACCCTTCGACTGCGCATATGTACGTCTTGACTGTTGGCGCACTGCGGTTCGTGGCAAGCAGATGCCGTCTGAAGGACGGGGCAAGGGAGCGGATCGTAGGGTCCATCGGGTCTCCAAGCGAGGCTGCGTGTTTTGCTCTCGCTGAGCCATCGAAGGGACCGACAGGACCGATTTCCACGGGAGGCTGCGTGTCGCTGCTCTCGTGAACTGCGAAGTTTGGAGCGGGAGACGGGTCTCGAACCCGCGACATTCAGCTTGGAAGGCTGACGCTCTACCGACTGAGCTACTCCCGCCCGGTTTCGTGCTCAAGGACAGCGTACAGCTGTCGAAGCCGGCGCTCCGGAATCCTTCATCGGACCCCTAGAGAGCCTAATTGTACTGATTTGAGCCCGTAACCCCCCATTCACAGCGCATAAGTGAACTTAGGCTCTGAAGAAGCGGGTCCAGCGGGCGGGGCCAGAGAGCCTAATTGGAATCGCAGCGGCCGCACGAAGAGAACGTACCTGCCGCCCGTCGCGGCGGTCTTGCAAGGCCGCGGCCCATGCGATTACGCGTTGAGTGCGCGGCGGGTGTCCGACATCGGACGCCGTCGAGATAGTCCGCTCCTGGGACCCTGAAGACCGGCATGGCGTCACTCGACGAGCCACCTGCCATCCCGCATCAGGTCGCGGCCATCGAGTTCGTTCGCCTCGCTCCAGGCCTGGAGTCGCTGGGGAGTAACGCGGAAGTACAGGTATGTGCCATGCCGCGTCAGGCCGCCTGCAGAGTCCGATGTCGTTACCGTCCGCGCCGCCCGCTTGATGACCGGGTCAGGCTTCGGGAAGAGCAGCAAAGGCCTTCTTTGTGTTCATGTACCACTTCATTCCCGATACGGGATGTCTCCACCTGTCCTGCATGCTCTTCCGGGCGCTCTTGTGCGTCTCATCACCGGTTGCGACCATTTCTTTGAGATGGCTGTCTTGCGCCTTTATGACTTCATCAGCCGTATTCCCATGGAATGGGGCATCACACGGTCCACCCATTTGTTTGCATGTCATTGTTTTCATATTCGTCTCCTTCTTTTGGTTCGGGGTCAAGTGGCGAGTTCGGCCCTCAAGCGGCCGCCTTCTTCACGAGCGCGGCGATCCTCGCCTCGTCGGCGGAGGTCAGCTCCGTCAGAGCGAAGGAGGTCGGCCACATAGCGCCTTCGTCGAGGTTCGCCTTGTCGCTGAAGCCGAACGTCGCGTACCTCGAGTTGAACTTCTGCGCGCTTTGGAAGAAGCAGACGACATTGCCGTCCCTGGCATACGCGGGCATCCCGTACCAGGTCTTCGGCGAGAGGTCCGGCGCAGTCGCCTTGATGATTGCATGGAGCCGTTCGGCCATGACGCGATCCGATTCCGGCATCTCGGCGATCTTCGCGAGCAAGTCGCTTTCGCCGTCCGCCTTTCCCGCACGCGGGCCGCGACGCCCGGCCGCCTTCAGCTCCTTGGCACGTTCCTTCACCGCCGCTCGTTCGTCGGCCGTGAATCCCTCGGACGTCTTGTCGGTCACTGCGGTGCCCTTGGCGGACTTCTGCGAGCCATTCATTGCAGGTTTCCTCTCACTTACGCTCTCCCCTCCGTCAACAACGTGCGGGGGAGCTACAAGCGGCGGACCGGTCAGGCCGTCGCGGCATGGGCGACCTTCGCCGGCTGGAGGATCCGGATGGCGTTGCCGAAGGGGTCGCGGATGCCCATATCGATGCCGTAGAAGTGCTCGGTGGGCTCCTGGGTGAAGTCGGCGACCCCGCGCGCCCTCAAGATCTCGTACAGACCCCGGACATCGTCTGTCTGGATGACGAGACCGCCCATGGCGCCTTTGGAGATCAACTCGCGGAGCTGCGCGGCGGTGGCTTCATCCTGCACCGGCGGCCCCGGCTCCTGGAGAAAGATCTCGATGCCCGGGTCGCCGGGGGCCCGGACCGTAAGCCAGCGGAAGAGACCCTGATGGATGTCCTGCTCCTTCTCCAGCCCGAGCTTGTTGACGTAGAAGTCGAGAGCCTCCTCCTGGTTCAGGACCATGACGGAGGCGACGTTCAGCTTGATCATCGCTTGTCTTCTCCTGGCGAGGTCTGATGCGGATGACCCTCATGCTATGGAGAAGTCGCCGCCGGGGCTTCTCCAAAACTGCTCGATCGCAGGGCCGATCCCGCCGGCCGCACCGCCCCAGCCGCCGCCACGGGCCGCGTGGTCGCCTTCTGGAAACAGTGGGGCGCAGCCATTGGCCCATGCCCCACGCGGTAGTCCGACGGCGTCTCGCCGACGATCTCCCGGAACGTGCGGCTGAAGGTTCCCAGGCTAGTGAAGCCGACGTCGAGGCAGATGTCGGTGACGCTTCGGTCGGTTTCGCGCAGTAGGAACATCGAGCGCTCCACTCGCCGCCGCTGCAGGTAGCGGTGCGGTGTCTCCCCGAAGACGGCGCGGAAGGTGCGGATGAAGTGCGCCTCGGAAACATAGGCCACGGCGGCCACGGCGCGGACGTCGAGCGGCTCCGCATAGGCGCGGTCCATGGCGTCGCGGGCGCGCAGTAGGCGCCGGTTCAGGTCCTCGACTTGTCGGCTCACGGTTCAACGCTACGCCATCGGGAGTGCATTCTCTACCCGACTCGCGGGCTGTTGCACTACCCGAAGCGCAGGCATTTGATCCCGCTGACGATGTCCTGCGAGCTCCGCCAGGCGCTAAGTGTCCAAGAGTATTGGCGCGGGACACGACCGACGCCGCCGCGAGCACCTGGGCCGAGCCAGCCGGCGACTCCTACAGTTCGCCCGACCACGAGGTTCGTGCTTCGCTTACTAGGTCGGCGACGGTCCCTGTCGCGTCAAGGTGAGGCTGGCTACCAGCGCCTCGACCTGAGCCTCCGTGTCATGCGCACCGGGGCCCCATTTGCCCCAGATCTCCCAACCCCCATCCCAGGAGCCCTCCTCGGTGACGTACCAGAAGCAGGAATCATCGAAATGGTATTCGAGAGCAGGTTCGCCGGCCACAGTCGTCCAGGGCAGGCTCGCGTCAACGCTCCCGCCTGGCGAGGGCAGGCCGAGCGAGACACCTCTGGCGTACCCGTAGACCACCACCTGGTCGCCCACTACCGTCGCGTCGGCCTTGTCACAGGTGATGACAACGCCCATGGAAGCTGTCGGCGGAACGGTTTGGCAGGGGCTGTCGAATTGTCCGGTGCCGACAGCGAAGTACACAACCGGGCCGTGATTGGTCCAACGTGTGTAGCTGGCCAGCATCTGCCAGCTGGCCGGATAGTCGAAGTCCAGGACTGAGAGGCCCGCGATCTCGTGGACGTGCGCCATCCTGGGGCTGAGAGCCTCGCTCGGCGACGCGGTCTGGGACGTGGCGGCAGTCTTGCCAGGAGTCGCTGCCGTGGAGCTGGCCGTTGCGGGCGGGTAGGTGGGCATGTTGAGATGGCTGACCACAAGGACCACGGCCGCCACCACCAGACAGACGCCCGCTAGTGAGCCCAGAGGAAGGAGCGCACGCGGGCGAGACCGCGTGGAGACCGGAGTCAGATTGGGCCCGGTGTCGATCGGAACGGCAGCCGCTAATGCCCTGAGGGCCGCCTTCAATCGATGATCGTCGTGATCGTCGTTCATCGTGCCTGGTCCTCCAGGATGCGGCGCAGTCGATCTCGCGCCATCGACAGGCAGCCGGCCGCGGTTCCGCGTGGAACGTCCAGCAACTCCGCCACCTCGCTCTGGGAGTAGCCATCGAGCACAGTCAGCACCAGAGCGGCTCTACTCTCGAGATCGAGATGCATCAGCGCCCTCCATACGTCGGGGTTCACCGTCATGGCCCAAACGGCGTCCTGGTCACGAACCGGGAGGAAGCCCCACCGCCGCCGCCTTCGCCTCTCGTTCAGAGCGAGGCGGACACCGACCACAGCAAGCCACCGGTGGACTGGTTGGCCCGGCGGCAGGGGCCAGTGCTTCGCGGCCCGGGTGAACGTCTCCTGCGCTAGGTCTCGAGCCTCGTCCGCGTCGCCGACGATCAACGCCAACCGCTGGACGAGCAACCTGCCGTGGCGGCGGTAGGCATCTGCGAGCGTGTCCGCATCAACCTGTGGGGTGGTCACTGCTCCGGCGTCTATGGTGTTTGCCTCCTCGGAACTTATACACCCGGCGACCCCGAATGTTGCATCACACTCTCCTGGCCTGCCCTGGCTTCGATGCGCCCGTTGGTACGACACCGACTGAACCACCCGTCTCGGCTCAACTAGTGGGCCAGCTACCCCGAATCGCCGTCGGGGGCCCACCGGCTCCTAGAGTCCACACATGGGTCGTAGCCTGCGCGGTCTGGCTCTATCAGTGGCGACGGCATTGGTTGTGCTAGTCACCGGGCACAACCTTGTCTTCCTGTTGACCTACGGGGCCGACTATGGCGCCGCCCTCGCGCGAACGGGTCATGACAGCCGATGGACAGAGACAGTCCAGGCCGTGCTCCTCGCGACGAGCCTGTTGGCCGCAGCTGCCATCGTGCGTATTGCCTACCTCTTTGGGCTCGTCCAGCGCCTGCGGCCCGGTGGCGGGGGTCGGCCCAACGGTCGGGCATTCTTGCGCACCCTGGCCCAGATCTGGATAAAGGCTTTCCTGGTGGCGACGATCTTGTTCGTCGTCCAGGAAAACTATGAGCGATGGACGGTTGGGCTTGGGTTGCCCGGCCTATCGGTGCTCGGATCGTTCGACGTCGCTGGTCCCATCCTGGTGTTCCTGGTCGTAAGCCTTGTCGTCTCAGCGGTCGCGGCCCTCTTTGAGTGGGGCATCACCGAGTTAGAGGCACGGATTGCGGCGATCCTGGGCCACCGCGCTCAGGGTGTGGTCTATCCGGTGCGGCGCCGCCGGCCCGAACCGATCCGGCCATCCTCGTCGATCCTCGGGCGGAACCTCGCCGGGCGCGCACCGCCTGCTCCCCTTACACAGCACTAGGTCGGAGCCTCGCGGCTCAGCCGGCCGTACGAGCCGGCCACGTCCCAGTCGCAAAGGGGATTCCATGCGCCGCAGAGTCTGTGGTGCCGCCTTCGGTACCGCTCTCATGCTGGCACTGGCCGTCTCGGCGACCGCCAGCGCCCACGTCGTCAAACAATTCGGCTCATACAGTGTGGCGATGGGTTGGCTCCACGAGCCAACCTACGTCGGGGTCGAGAACTCGGTCCAGGTAATCGTCAAAGACGGGTCGGGCAATCCTGTCAACGACCTGCAACCAGGTGATCTGCAGGTAGTGGTATCCACGGCCGGCCAGCAAACCGCGGCCCTGCCGCTGCAGCCCTCGTTCGATCCCGACACCGGGCTCGGGACGCCGGGCGAATACACGGCTTCACTCATCCCGACGCAGGTAGGTGACTACACGTTCCACCTTTCGGGTTCGATCCACGGCCATGCCGTCGACGAGATGGCGACTTCATCTGACCAAACCTTCAACACCGTCACGGCCGGCACCGACGTCCAGTTCCCGGTCAAGCTCCCGGCCTTAGGTGATCTCTCGACGCTCATCGAGCGAGTGGATGGCCGGGCCACGACCGCCAACGCGGCCGCGACACAAGCCCAGCAACTGGCGACACAAGCCCAGCAGGCGGCGACACAGGCGCAGCAGGCTGTGGCGCAGGCGCAGCAGGCTGCCGGCCAGGCATCCGACAACGCAAACCGCGCTCTGCTGGCGGGCATCGTCGTCGGAGGGCTCGGCGTGCTGCTCGGGCTGGCCGGCCTGATCGTCGGCCTGCGCGTCTCGAGACGGCGGACCTAGCCGATGCGTCGGGCGGTCGTCGCCATCGGAGCGGTGCTCGTGTTGCTGGCGCTCGCGGCTGGCGCCGCGAGCGCTCACGCCCTCCTGCAGTCCGCGGATCCGGCTCCCAACTCAGTGACGGCGACCACTCCGCCGGTCATCACGCTCACATTCACAGAAGCGCCGGACCCGAAGCTCTCGTCGGTTCAGGTGTTGGACAGCAGCGGCGCCTCCGTGGCGACCGGACCCGCCGAAGCGGCTTCGGGCCACGCCGACGAGTTGAGCATCGCCATCAAGTCCCTGTCGGAAGGCGTCTATACGGTGGCGTGGCAGACAGTCTCGGCGGTTGACGGCCACATCGCCGCCGGCTCGTACGCATTCTTGGTGGGTACGACGGCGCCTCCGGCCGGTTCGGCTGGAGCCGCGCCGCCATCCTCGACCGCCACGGCGGGCGCATCCCTCGGAGTGGTGATCGCACGCTGGATCCTGTATGTCGGGTTGCTCGGGCTGCTGGGCGCCGCGTTCCTGGGCGCCTTTCTCCTGCCGGGCGAGTTGAGTCTGCCCCTGCGACTGGCAATGGGCGAACTGATCGTCGCCGTCGTGGGAACGGTGCTGCTGGTCGCCATCCAGACAGGAGATGCCGGGGCATCCCTGGCGGATCTGCCGGGCACGAGCCTCGGCAACGACGCCGTGATGCGCCTCGTCCCGCTGATACTCGCGACGGCTGTGCTCGTCCCGGCCTTCCGGGCGCATGGCTTGGTGCGCCGCGGATTGCTGGCAGCAACCGGGGTGCTTGCAGCGGTCGCGCTGCTCGTCGAGGCGACCCTCAGCCACGCCGCGTCCCAGTCCTTCGCCCCGGCCGAGATCGCCCTGCAATGGCTCCACGTCACCGCCGTGGGGCTCTGGCTGGGCGGCCTGGTTGCGCTGCTGACCCAGATCCGCGGGGCCGCCACCCCGGAAAATGGCGAGCTCGCGCGACGGTTCGCTCTCCTGGCCGGTTTCGGCCTCGGGATCGTGGCCCTTACGGGTGTGCTCCGATCGATCGTCGATATCGGAACGATCAACGCGCTCCTGACCACCGAGTTCGGCTTGCTGGTCCTGCTCAAGGTTGCCTTTTTGATACCCATTGCCGCCCTGGGGGCGCTCAATCACTTCCGCAACGTTCCGCGCGCCGGACGCGATCTCCGACCCCTTCGACGTGCCGGCTCAATCGAGCTGACGATCGGCGCCGTGGTGCTGCTGGTCGCCTCGATCCTGGTCAACGTCGCACCGCCGACGGAAGTCGCGGCCGCGGCGGGCGGGCAGAGCGGTCCGCAGGCAGGAGCGACAGCCAGCACGCCGCCGTCTCTCACAATCAGCGGCTCCGACTTCGGGACCTCCGTCCGGCTCAAGTTGACGGTCTCGCCAGGGACGGTTGGGAGTAATGAGTTCTCTGCCCGGGTGACCGACTACGACACGGGCGCACCCGTGAACGCCACCGCTGTCCGACTCACCTTCAGCCTGCCAGCGAAACCCTCGATCGGGGCGTCCACGCTCGACCTTCGCCTCCAGAAACCGGACCTGTTCACAGCCACCGGCGCGAATCTCTCCCTCGAGGGCACCTGGCTGATGTCGGCTCTGGTGACAGAGCCGACAACGTCGGTCGGGGTGGACCTCCAGGTAACCGTCCGGAGCGCACCTCAGCAGATCGACGTCAATCGGGTGGCGGGCCTGCCCACGATCTATGCGGTTCACCTGAGCAGCGGCAGGACCGTCCAGATCTACCTCGATCCGGGCAAACCCGGCTCGAACCTGCTCCACGCCACCTGGTTCGACGCCACCGGACACGAGATGCCGGTGTCGGACGTGACCATGGCCCAAATCCTGCCGTCCGGGGCGTCGGTCGCCCTCCAGCCGCAAATCCTCGACTCCGGCCACGAGGCAGCCTCGGTCCAGGT
Source organism: Chloroflexota bacterium (assembly GCA_003152995.1). GTDB lineage: Bacteria > Chloroflexota > Limnocylindria > Limnocylindrales > CSP1-4 > Fen-1039. The sequence goes on from PMBR01000087.1 coordinate 19,994, forward strand.
CGACACCCTGCCGGCGACCTTCGCCCTGGCTGCAACCGGCCCCGGCGGCGTGGCGCTCCAGACCCAACTCCAGATATCCCAAAGCGCGTGAGGTTTCCGATGCGCCCCCCTCGTCTTTCGCGGCGTCTCCTGGCGATTCTCGTCGCGTTCATCGTCGCCTCCTGCAGCTCGGCTTCGCCGCCGGCGTCATCCGACTCGGCGTCCGCATATCCGATCGACGCGAGCAACATCCCGCCGGGTCGCCCCTCCACTACAGCCAAGATCACCATCGTTTCGCCTGCGCCCAACGCGGTGATCACCGGAGGAACCGTGCACGTGGTCGTGCAGGTCACCGGGGCAACGGTCGTCGATGACACCAACGAAGACATCCGACCCGACCAGGGCCACGTCCACCTCTATCTCGACAACGCGCTCTGGTACATGCAGTACAGCCTGACCAAGGACATCCCGGTAAGCCCCGGCACGTACGTCCTCAAGGCCGAATTCGTCGCCAACGACCACGCGCCGTTCAACCCCCGGGACTGGTCGGACCAGGTCTTCTTCACCGTGAAATGAGGAGCCGACCCATGCCTCGATCTTCCCGCTCGCCCGGCGCGTTTCGCGGCGCTGCCGCCGCCAGCCTGCTCGCCCTGTTCGTCAGCGGCTGCACCGCCGCGGCCACACCCGCCAGTTCGGCGCCGGGCGCTCCAATCCGCGTCGGCGTCGTCCTCCCGCTCTCCGGGATGCCTGCCGAGCTCGCCGGTCAGGAACGTCTCGGCATCCAGCTCGCGGCTGATCTCGTCAACGCCGATGGCGGCATCCACGGACGGCAGCTCGTACTCGACGTGCGCGATCTCTCGGACAGCACCCAGGCGACGGCCGTCGTCGCGCGGCTCAAGGCTGAAGGCGCCCCGGTCGTCGTCGGCTCGTATGCTTCCGACCTTTCGATGGCAGTGAGCAGCGCGGCCGCGAGCGCCGGGCTTGTCTACTGGGAGTCCGGAGCGGTGGCCGATCAACTCACGGGCCGCCGTCTGCCGCTCGTCTTCCGCGTCGGGGCGGACGGAGCCAGGCTCGGAGCCAACTCAGCCACGTTCGCCTCGACGGTGCTCGCACCCATGCTCGGGAAGACCGCGGCGACTCTACGCGTGACCGTCGTGGCCGCAACGGACGACTACGCCCGGTCGGTCGCCGACGCCGCCCAAGCCGGGATCGCCGCTTCGGGCGACGTGCTGGCGTCTCGCATCGACTATTCGTTGTCGGTTCCGGATTGGCCCTCGGTGATGACCAAGCTGGTCGCATCCCAGCCCGATGTCGTGATCCTGGCGGCCCACATTCCCGACGGGGAGGCATTCCGGCGGGCGATGATCGCGGCCAACGTCCATGTCGGCGCTCTCATCGGCTCGACCATGGCGCAATGTGTCGGCGACTTCGGCGAGGAACTGGGCGCGGACGCGATTGGTGTCTTTGCCTCGGATCGGCCGACCGGCGGGTTCAACCCGGCAGCTCTCGATCCCGCCGCACGAACACTCTACGATCGCTTCGCAGCGGAATGGACCAAGGCGAACGGTTCGGGCCAGCCGTCGGAGGAAGGCCTGGCAGGCTTCACAGCCGCGTGGGCGCTCTTCCACGACGTTCTAGGCAACGCCTCCGCCCTCGATCCTGGGTCAATCGCGGCCGCCGCCCACGCAGTCGACCTGCCGGCCGGCAGCCTCCCCAACGGCTCGGGCCTCCGGTTCTCGAGCGACCCTGCCCGGCTTGGCCAGAACGAGCTGGCGGCCGCGGTTGTGTGGCAATGGCAACCGCCCGCGCCGGCCGCGACTGCGTCCGCGGCCACCACCACACCGCAGAGCGTGACAGTGTGGCCCAATCAGTTCGCAAGCGGGCCCATCGATCGGTCGCTCGTTCCGCTGCCGAGATGAACGCAGCTGCGGTGCAGGCGCGACAGGACGCCGACCGGGTTCCCAGCGCCCGCCCAGAATCGATCGCCGGCCGTGTACCGAGCGCATGCCGGGCTCTGGCGGTGTGCGTCGCCCTTGCGATGGCCGTCGGGATCCGTTGGCGCACCTTCCAGACCGCAGCTCTCGACGGCCTGACCGAGGGCCTGATCTTTGGGCTGCTATTGGTCGGGACAGCTGTTCTTGGCGGCCTGCGACCCAGCGTTCCTCGAGCAGGCGCGCTCGCTGCCGGTGTTGCAGCCGGTGGCGTGCTGGTCGTGGTGTCGCTCGCAGCCCGGTGGCCGGTCCCTCCTCTCGTGCTTGGCCACGCAGCCCCGTTTGTACCGTGGATAGCGATCACAACACTCGTCGCGACGGGCGAAGAGCTTGTTCTGCGAGGAGCGCTGTGGCACTGGGTCGGCGCCGCGGGGGGAGATGCGGCAGCACTGCTGATCACCAGCCTGCTCTTCGCCCTGATCCACGTGCCCGTTTACGGCTGGCACGTCGTACCACTCGACTTCGGAGTCGGACTCATGTTCGGCGGGCTCCGACTCTGGTTCGGCGGACCTGCCGCGCCGGCCGCGGCCCATGTACTCGCCGATCTCGCGACCTGGTGGCTTTGATGACACGACGAGGACTAGCGCTCGGGGCGATGGCTTGTGGCCTGGTCGTCATCGTCGGATCACAACGACTTGCACCAATCGCAGGTCCACCGCTCTACGACGGCGTGATCGTCGAAGACCCCTACAAGTGGCTCTCGCCGCCGGCCGGATACCCCGGGGGCGCCCAGGGAGCCTCGGCGTCGGGCGCCGTCTCGGGCGCTCAAAGCCCGAACATGGGCGTGGGAACCGCCGAGCAGCCGCCCCAGGCCCAGATCTTCGCCGGGGAGGGCTTTCTGGTGATGCCGCCCGGGACTACAACGATCAAGGTCTCCATTGAGCCCGTGCAGCCCGCGGCTCAACCCGCTGACGGCCTCATCGCCGGCAATGTCTACCGCTTCTCGCTTACCAACCAGAGCGGTGGAGCGATCACCGGTGACCCGACCGGTGGAGTCACTATCGTCTTGCGTGGGCCGGCAAGCCTGCCGACAGCGACGATCGAGCGCTTCTCCGGCTCTGCGTGGTCACCGCTTCAGACCGACCCAGCCGGCGCGCCCAACATGTTCACGGCGGTGGTCACGGATTTCGGGGATTTCTCGCTCGTCGCGCCTGCAGGATGGGTGCCTGCCTCACCTGGACCGGCGGTGCCTGCGCAAGTCGGCCCTGCCGGGCCACAAGTCACGCCCGCGACAACTCCGGGCAGCGGGGCGGCCAGTCCACCAGGCTCCGGACCGCCGACGCTACTGATCGGCGGGGTCGCTGGCCTCGCGCTGGTCTCGGCCGCGGGCGTCCTAGTATGGCTCCGAAGCCGGCGACCCAAGCCGGCCGGGGCACTGCCCGTGCGCCGGCCGCCGCCTCCACCAAGCCCGTCGCCTCCCCGCCGCCCGCCTGTCTCGCGACGGAGGCGGTGACCGCATGCCACCCGCGATCCCTTCCCCCGGGAATCCGACAGGCAGGACAGTAGGCCGGCGATGGCGTCATTGGGGTCGCCCAAACGTGCTTCTTCCTGGCGTCGGTCGAACTCAATCCGCCCCGGCAGAATCAACTTAGTCCAGTCTTGGAAGGTCCCAACAATGAGGTATCCGACCTACCGAAAGGCGAGTCGCTCCGGCGCCCCACTTGGCGCTCTCGTCATCCTCGCCGTCTCCGTGTTTGCCTGCTCGAATGCGACGCCTACGGCACTGCCCGGCTCCTCCCAAACCAGCGTCGTCCCAGGAGTCACTTCGTCGACGGCAGCTTCTCCGATGCCCTCGCCGTCGGCCGCCGAGTCGGCGACGCCGTCGAGCGTCGTAACGATCGTGGCCGCAGGGGACATCGCGTGCGACCCGGCTCACAACGTTGGAGCGCCGAAGGAGTGCGATCAGGCCGCCACCGCTGACGAGATCGGCCAGCTCAAGCCGACCGCGGTCCTGACCCTCGGCGACGATCAATACGAAGACGGCACACCGACAGCCTTCGACAGCGTGTTTGCTTCCACATGGGGCAAGTACCGCTCGATCATGTACCCGGCCATCGGCAACCACGAGTACCTCACGTCCGGGGCGACCGGCTACTTCGGCTACTTCGGAATCGCGCCCTACTACAGCTTCAACCTCGGAGCCTGGCACCTGATCAGCCTCGATTCCGAGTGCTCATTCGTTGGTGGTTGCGAAGCCGGATCGCCCCAGGAGCGCTGGCTCCTGGCCGATCTTGCCGCTCATCCTGCGACCTGCACCCTGGTCTACTGGCACGAGCCCCGCTGGTCATCGGGAGAACACAGTGACGCGACCCAGATGGCGACGATCTGGTCCGATCTCGTGGCTGCGCACGTGAGCGTCGTCCTGAGTGGGCACAACCACGACTACGAGCGCTTCGCGCCTCTGGACGTCACGGGCCAGCCGGATCCAAACGGAGTCACCGAGTTCGTCGTTGGGACCGGTGGCAAGAACCACTACGCCTTTGTGACCGGGCCCCTCACGGCTGAGGTCGTCCGGAACGACACCTCATTCGGCGTGATCCAGATGACACTGCGGCCCACGAGCTACAGCTGGGACTTCGTGCCGGCCCCAACCTACACATTCCACGACTCTGGGTCGGCCAACTGCGTGTAGGTCTAGACTCGCGTTAGCGTCCTGCCGGAATCTCGCTTTGAGACCTTTGGCGACGGAGTGAGACCCCTTCGTTGTGGGCTTCCAGCTTCGGCCGGCGTTACCCGGAGTCCCGGGGCCGTTCTCCTGGGGTCTCTGCGAGCGTGGGACCGGGGCTCCCGGGCACAGGCACTACACCAGGGTCCGATCTCGCGGGGATCTGGCCACCGGCGTCATCAGCCTCAGAATGTCAAGGTCACCGAAGCCTCCGCCGTACTGGTCAAAGCGGCGGCCGGCAACTGGGGCACCTCGGGCTCGAATGGTGGGGCCGCGAAGCTGACTGCCAGCGGCGAGACGCTCACGGGTGACGTCGTGGCGGACGGCATCAGCTCCGTCGACCTGTCGCTCACGAACGGCTCCACGCTGACGGGCGCAATCAACGCCGACAAGGCGGCGAAGTCGATCGGGCTCACCCTGGACGGGACGTCGTCCTGGACGGTGGCGGCGGACTCGCATCTGACAACGCTGGTGGGCGCAATCGTGTCCGGAACGTCGATCACGAACATCAGCGGCAACGGGCACACCGTGACGTACGACGCAACCGCCTCCGCCAACGCCTACCTAAAGGGCGCCACATACACGCTCGCTGGCGGCGGCACGCTGGCTCCGGCCTCGTGAGCCGATAGCCTCGCTCTCGCTCGCTCTCGCACCGAATGCCCCGGGCGGGCTTCCCCGCTCGGGGCATTCGCGTATCCGCGGCCCACGGGCGACTGACTATCACGTGCCAGGCGACCCGCCAACGGCACCGCCGCGCGCGGGCCGCTTTCGGGGTCTGCCGGGCCGCCACGGCCTGAACTACATCCCGGCAGGTGTGCGCGGATCGCCCGCCCTTGTCGACGGGTCGTGCGGAGGAGCCGGGCTATCCGGCCGAGTCGACTACCAGCTCCGGACTCGGACCCAAGGCAGCGTGCTTGAGGTCGATGCCGTGGACTTCCTTCACCCGCTCCAGGAACCAGAGAGTGAACGGGTCGGTCGAGTTGACCAATCGACCGAACGACTGACCGGGGTTATCGCCTTCGAGGGTCACGATCACGAGATCGCCCATGGGCGTCGGCTGCAGGAAGGTCCGCTCGCGAACGCCGAGGCCTTTGCGCGACGCGACGAACTCGGCGCGTCGGGCGCCGTTCAGCTCACCGATGAACCGCTTCCAGTCCGCGGTCTTACCGGGAGCAATCGGAAACGCCACAGCCATGATCGCCATAGAACTCTCCAATCAGTGGGACGCTGGGGTTGGTGGAACCCAACCCGATCAAGCTCGGCTGAGCCTACGCGTCGTATCGACGGGCGGCTCGCGCCGAAGCGCGCACGCCATCCCGCGGAACGAGGGGCGCCGCCTAGAATGCTGCGATGCACACTCCCGGCCGCTGAGGCGGCGGCTCACTATGCCGGCCCCCGAATCCTTTGCCCTGCCGCGCCTTGTCAGGGTCGAGGCCATCCACGTCCGAGTCCCTTTCAGGCGGCCTCTTCTGGACGCGAGCGGCGAATACACGCATCGGCGCTCGTGGCTGTTGCGCTTGGTCGACGAAGACGGGAACGAAGGGCTCGGAGAAGCGGCGCTCGACCCGATCGCGACGGATGTCACGACCGGCGCCCTGGCGAGACTGGTTCGCGAGATCGCGCCCGCGCTTGCCGCGGGACGGCTGCCGGAGTGGTCCGAACTCGCCGCCGAAGGCGAGCCGGGCCGAGCCGCGATGGCCGCCGTTGATGGAGCGGTAGCCGCGCTTCTCGCAAGTCGCGACGCCGGCGGCGCATCGCCCAGCGGCGCTTCCGAGCGTCGCCGCGCGGCCGGCGCATCGAACGATGCCGCGACGATCCCGGTCGTTGCCGCCATCCAGTTCGGCGGACCCGACGCAGGTGCGGAAGCGGCCGCGCATCTCGTGGAACTCGGCTTCCAAACGCTCAAGCTGAGAGCGGGCTTCGAGCGTGCCACGGACCAGCTGGTGGACCGGCTTCGAGCGTTGCGCGCGGCCGTCGGCCCGGAGCCGCGGCTGCGGATCGATGCGGCCGGCGCCTGGGATCTCGACACCGCCACGGAACGGATCGATGCCGTCGAGCCGTTCCGGATCGAGTTCGTGGAGCAACCGCTGACTGCCTGGGACGTGGCCGGCCACGCCGCGCTGCGGGAACGCGTCCGCGTGCCGATCGCGCTCGACGAAAGCATCGACTCCGAGGGCTCCGCGCGGGCGGCTCTGGCCGAACGTGCCGCCGACCTGATCGTCGTCAAACCCGCCCGGGTCGGCGGGCTCGCCGCGACCATGCGGATCGTCGAAGCCGCCCGGACCACCGGCGTGTCGGTGGTCCTGGGCACCTACTTCGAAACCGGCGTGGGGATCGCGTCGGCACTCCGGATCGCGGCGTCGATGCCGGCGCCGGGGCCGGCTCACGGCCTCGCCACGGCCGGCCTCCTCGTCCACGACCTGCTGGCGGCGCCGCTGGCAATCGACAAAGGCCGGATGGCGGTCCCAGACGCCGTCGCCCTCGACGAGTCCGAGGTCGATCGCTACGCCCTTGAGCGCTTCGAGGCACGAGGGTAGTTAAACGAGCCCGCTCCGGCTGGCGGCCCCATCGACTCGCGCCGCGCGAAGTCCCGCCCAATGGGATCATGATTGAGTCATGAAACCACTTGAGCCCGCTCCGCGCGAGATGGATTGCGTTGTCGTCGGCGGCGGGGCTGCCGGCCTCTCGGCGGCCGTGAACATGGGCCGCATGCGACGGAGTGTGCTCCTGGTCGACGAGCGCGACCGCTTCATGTGGCATCACAAGCTGGACAACTACCTGGGCTTTCCCGACGGCGTCGCGGCCTCGGAGATTCGCCGGCTCGGCTGGCGTCACGCGGCCAGGTTCGGGGCCCAGCTACTGCTCGGCCATGTCGCCACGGCATCGCGCCGGGGCGATCGGTTTCTCCTGCGCATCGAGCGGCTGCCCGAGGGCGGCATGTTCGGGCAGACGCCGAGCCCGAGCGTCCCGCGCGACGAGGAGATGGCCCGCGTGTTCGGCGAGGTTCCCGAAGGCGGCCCGATGGAGGTGCTCGCCAGAACGGTGATCCTCGCGACAGGTGTCGTCGGCCACTTCCCGGAGTTCCCCGGCCGCAACGAGTGCGTGGGACAGAGCCTCTTCTGGTGCATCCACTGCGAAGGCTACGAATCGATCGACCGCGTCGTCGGCGTGGTGGGCCATACCGAAGACGCCGTCCAGACGGCCCTGGACCTGCTCGATTTCACCGCTCGGGTGACGATCGTCGCCGGTCGCCCGGAGGGCTTCGATGTCCCGGCTTCGCGGCTCGCCGATCTGGCCGCGAACGGCATCGGCGCCCATCCGAACGGCGTCGTCCAGTATGAGAACCGGGGCGGCCAGATGCAGGCACTGGTCCTGGACGACCCCGCGCGAACGCGAATCCCGGTCGAGCAGGTCTACACCATCCGCGGCACCCGGGCCACCAGCGAGCTCGCTCGCCAGCTCGGACTGGAGCTGACACCGGCCGGCCAGATCGCCGTCACTTCAGAACAGCACACCAACGTTCCCGGGGTCTACGCCGCGGGCGACGCCACCAACCTGCACGACCATCAGGTGAGCGCCGCCGCCCATCAGGGCAACCAGGCCGCCTTCGGAGCGAACTACCATCTCTATCGGCCGGTCCAGCGCGCCGGTGGCAACGCCGCGGATACCTGAACCAGCGAGGCCGGCCGCGGTTCCAGGCCGGCGGCGGAGCGATTGCGCCGTCAACGATCTTCGGCTGCCCGCCAGCCAAACCGTCTCGCGGATCAGTGCGTGGCCGGTCGCGCCCTGGAAGCGGCGGCACCGTCTCCGGGGCGCGCGGGCCGCAACCGCCGGCTCGTCTGATGGTCTGACCGCGTCCATCCCTGCGGTCAACAACCCCGCGGACTAGCGTGTCGTCGGAGGTTGCAGACATGGCTCAGAGCACATTCGACCCCTTCCCGGCGGCGGATCTCGACACGAACCGGACCGGTCGGCTGGCCGACGACCAGAGCAAGAGGTTCGGCAACCTGGACTGGGCGATCCGCAAGGACTACTTCATTCTGGCGATCGGATGCGCCGCCATCGCCGCCATCCTGCTGACCGAATCAGAACCCGCACCGAATTCCTGGATCCGTCAGTTGGCGGGTGCGGGCTTCGGTGTTGTGGCCGCCTTCTGCCTCTATCGGGTAGCCACGCTGTGCGACTCGCTCATGCAGGACCTGCGCAGCCGCCGGGTCGAGACAGTCGAAGGAGCTCTCGGCAAGCGCATCCACAATATCGGCGGCCGAAGCAATGCGACCTTCTACTACTTCGACGTCGCCGGCAAGAGCTTCGAAGTCGGCAGCGCCACCTACGATGCCGCCCCAGACGCCGGGATCGTTCGCCTGTACGTGCTGCCGCGGAGTCACACGGTGGTGAACATGGAGCGTCTGCCGGATCGGCCGGTGGCCGAGAGCGCGACGACTTCGGCGACCGAGGCCCTCGCACCCGAACTGGTCGCGGGGCCCGCGGGCGTCACAACGGAGTCGGAAGGGCGGGCCACCGCGATATGGAATCGCCGTCGCGGCAGTCGAGGCCGGCCCCGCGTGTCTGATCGGCCGGGCTGCCGGCCGCCAGCGCGTTGACGGGGCACAGCGCTGCGAAATCGCACCAGCCACAGGAACGCGGGCTCGGAGTTGGGGCGAAATCGCTGCCGCGGATCTGGCGGGCCCGCGCCGCGAGGTCCGTTCGCACGGTGTCGAGCGCGGCGTCGGTGCGGACGACGCTGACCCGCCTGTCCTGCTCCACGAAGTAGAGCGTCGCTCGTTCGGGCCGGCCCAGACCCAGCGAGTCGCGGCAGGCGAGGGCGTAGATCGAGAGCTGCAGGCTCGATTCGGCCTCGTCGGGGGCGCAAGCCTGGCCTGTCTTGTAGTCGATCAGTTCGACGGTGCCCGACGGCAGGCGGTCGATGCGATCGATGAAGCCGGAGACGACAACCAGGGTCTCTGGATCCAGCGGGAGCCGGAGTCGGAAGCGGAGCTCTTCGCCGAACGTGTCGAAGTGAACGGCCGATTCGGCCGCCCAGAAGCCGTCGAGCATCGGCTCGGCGCGACGGCGCCATGTCTCGGCCTCCGGCTCGGCCGGCAATGAGGTCGCGGCCCAGGCCGACTCGAACCAGCGCTCCAGGTCCACCCGACCCGGTGGCTGCTCGCCGCGGGTCGAACGCTGGCGCCGGTCACGGGTGAACGCCTCGAACGCGGCGTGCGCCGCCGACCCGAAGGTTGCGGCCGGCCGGGCCTGCTCTGCCGGCAAACGGCACAGGTACCGGAATGCGTACTGGCGCGGGCAGCGCTCGAACGTGTCGAGCGTGCTGTAGCTGAACCAGTCGGGCGCCCTCACGAGATCCAAGGGCGATCCTCCGGCAGCCACGTGCGCCGCCGCCGCTCGCGGATCCGGCCCGATGGCCGGCCCCCGGTCCCGCCTCTCCGGCACATCCAACACGTTCGTCATGGGGCGAGTCTGGATCCGAGCCGTGTCACCTTGGGTGTCACGCCGTGGCGGGCCGTGAGCCCGCCTTCGCCCGCGCCTGGCAGGACGAGGACTGCAAGAAGCACGACCCCTCGGTCCGGAGGGCTAGATTGCCTTCGAACGGAGGCGATCGTGGGCAGAGCAACGGGCAGATTCACAGTGACCGGCGGTAGCGAGCAGACCGTGCGCGATGCGCCCGGCGAGGTCAGGCTCACCCGTGTGAGCGGGACGCAGCGCTTCGGCGGGGCGATCGTCGGCGAAGGGTCCGTCGAGTGGGTCTTCTGCTACCGGCCGGACCGCTCCGCCAGGTTCGTGGGCGTCCAGAGGATCGAGGGCTCGATCGACGGGCGAGCGGGCAGCCTGGTCATGGAGTCGATCGGCGACCACGACGGCAGGCAGTCAAAGGGGCACTGGCACGTGATCCCCGGATCGGGCACAGGCGAACTCGCCGGCATCGGCGGCGAGGGTTCGTTCGAGGCGCCCGGTGGATCCGAGGCCACCTTCGCCCTCGAATACCACCTCGGCTGAGGCGACAGCGCCGCGCAACTGCGCCTCGACTACAACCTCGGCTGAGCCAGTCGCGGCGGCGGAACTGCGCCCTCAACTTGGCCCGCCTGGTGGGCGCGGGCATGCCGCGTCCATGCCCTCGGCGACCCTTCCGGGTAGCGTCACAGGGCGAAGGGATGTGCGAATGATTGCCACCAACGTCGATCCATTCCCTGCGGCGGACCTCGAGACGAACCAGCACGGCAGCCTCACCGATTCCCAGCGGACCAGACTCCAGGGCCTGGCTCGAGAGGGCCGCAAGGATGAGTTCATCGGCGCGGCCTTCTGCGCCGCACTGGCGATTCTCCTGCTGGCGCCCGTCGGACCCGCTCCGAATGCCTGGGCCCGTCCGCTGGCCGGCGCCGGCCTGATGGTCGTGGCGTTCTTGCTCCTCCGGGTCGCAATCAACGGCGACTCAATGACGCAGGACATGCGCAGCGGTCGAGTCCAGACCATCGACGGAGCCATCGGCAAGCGCAGCGAGGACTCGGACGTCGGTCGAACGAGAAGGCTGCTCTACTACCTGGACGTCGCCGGCCAGAGCTTCGAGGTCGACAGCACTACTTACCGTGCCGCGCCCGATGTCGGCATCGTTCGCCTCTATGTCCTGCCGCGCAGCCACGTGATCGTGAACCTGGAGCGGATGCCTGACCGGCCGCTGCCCGCCGGCGCCCTCGCCTCGCCGGCTGAGGCGATCCGCGCCGCCATCACCTCCATGCGTTCGCACGACCCGGTCCAGGCCGCGGAGGCGCGAGCCGAACTGGCGTCCCTGGAGACGGCGATGGCGCCCGAAGCATCGAGCGTAGCTACTCCGCCGGCCGCCGATCAGCGTGACCCGAGGCCGCTGGCCGAGGCGATCATAGGGACCTGGCAGACGGGTCCAATCTCCATGGCGTTCCTGCCGGACCGGACGATGGTGATGACGTTGCCGGGCGGTCGACAGCTGCGCGGTCTCTGGTCGATCGGGCCGGACGGCCGCCTGCACATGAGCACAGAGGGTCGCGATCGAGCGACCGACGCATGGGTGGCCGGTGGCATGCTGACGATGTCGGAGAACGGCCAGGGGACGGCCTACCGACGAGCAGCCACCGGCTGACCAGCCCCACTTTGGTACGGTGCCAGGATTTCGTGTCATCCTGAAACCGGCGCGCGGCGAAACTCAGCCGCAGCCGGACAAGGATTACCCATGACACTTGACCTCAAGCCGCGCAAGCGGATCGGGCTCGTCGCCCACGACAACAAGAAGCAAGATCTGATCGAGTGGGCTCGCTACAACCGAGGCATGCTCGCGGTGCACGACCTGGTCGCGACCGGGACCACCGGCACGATGCTCCAGCGCGAGCTGGAATTGCCGGTGACCTGCCTGCAGTCGGGGCCGCTCGGCGGCGACCTCCAGATCGGGGCGATGATCGCCGACGGCAGCATCGACTTCCTGGTCTTCTTCTGGGACCCGCTCGAGCCCCAGCCCCACGACACGGACGTCAAGTCGCTGCTGAGAATCGCGGTCGTGTGGAATATCCCGGTCGCCTGCGACAGGGCTTCTGCCGACTTCATGATCTCGTCGCCGCTGATGACCGGCTCGTACGAGCGAACGGTGCCCGACTACACCGCCCACAACGACCGGGAGCTCCCCAGGGTCGAGGAAGCCGACCAGAGCGAAGAGGCCAGCTGGGTCGAACAGGCTGAGCTGGTCGAGCGCTCTGAGCGCGCCGAGCCGGTCGATCAGACCGACCTCAGTTCGACCCTGGACCACGTCTCGTAAAGGAGGAACTCCTTTGCCAGCATCCGGAAAAGTCCGCTGGGGCATTCTCGGCCCGGGCCGCATCGCTGCAAGGCTGGCGGAGGATGGCGGCCAGGCAGCCAACGCCACGATCGTCGCGGTGGCCAGTAGGGACCGCGACCGGGCGGCGGAGTTTGCCGCGCGGTTCGGAATCGCTCGCGTCCATGGGTCGTACGAGGACCTGCTCTCCGACCCGGATGTCGACGCCGTCTACATCGGCGTCCCGAACGCACTCCACCACGCCCTGACGATGCAGGCGCTCTCGGCCGGCAAGCATGTCCTCTCCGAGAAGCCGTACTCGCGCCATCCAGGCGAGGTCGTCGAAGCGTTCGACGCCGCGGAGGCGCGCAAGCTCGTCCTCATGGAGGCCTTCATGTGGCGCCACACCCCGCAGGTGAGGCGCTTCATGGAACTGCTGCCCGAGGTGGGCGAGCTGCAGTCGATCCGGGCCACGTTCAGCTTCGTGCTCACGGAACCGGGCGACGTCCGGCTCGACACCAGGCTCGACGGCGGCAGCCTGATGGACGTGGGCTGCTACTGCGTCAGTGGCTCGCGCCTTGTTGCCGGAGCCGAGCCGGTGCGGGTGTCGGGCGAGCAGACGCTCGCGCCATCGGGCGTGGACCAGACCTTTTCCGGCCTGCTGCGGTTCCCGTCCGGCGTCGTCGCCGAGATCGCCGCCAGCTTCGCTTCCAACCACCGTTCGCTCGAGGCCATCGGCAGCAAGGGCAATCTGCTGCTGCGCGACCCATGGCTGGGTGAGGACGGCGGCATCCGGCTTGGCGATCGCGAGATCCCGGTCGAATCGGATAGCGGCTACCGGCTGGAGGTGGAGAATATGAGCGCCGCCATCATGGGCGACGGTCTGCCGCTGCTAGGCCGGGCGGACGCTCTGGGACAGGCTCGCACGATCGAGGCGCTCTATCGCTCGGCGGAGTTGGGTTCTGCGGTCTCGCCGGACGCCTGATCGGCCGGCGCGCCTTCGCTGGCCGCGACTCGCGAGGCGTTCCGCCGCCCGGCGATGCGGCTGCTGAGGCGGCGCGTCGGAATCGAGGCGCTGTCCCGGACGGGCCTGCAGGATCCGCTATTCGGCGTCCGGCCCGATCAGCTGGTAGTGGTCGAGTTCGGCCGATCGTTCCAGGTCGGATGACGCGGTGTCCTCGACCAGGCGATCGATGTGACCGCTCGTCGCGGCGAGCACGGCGTCCCAGTCGCGCCAGGCGGATACTGCGACGACCGACAGCTCGCCGCCGGACTGCGGGCCCGAGCAGCTCACTCCCGCACGAACGCAGATGAGGCCGTCCCTCCCCGCCACGGAGTCGACCTGTTCTCTCCAGCGCTGTTTCCACTCGGTCACGGCGTCGGCGTCGATCAGGGCGTGATAGACCCTGATGATCCGACCTCCCTCGATGCCGCCGCCGATCGATGCCGCGGCACCGTACGTCGTCGAACGAGGCGAGCCGAGAAATTCGGCTTTGGACGCCATGTACGACGGCAGGCCGTTTTGATCCGTGCCACTGGCCAGGGCGTCGTCGTCGCGCCAGCAGGTGGCGACGATATGCTCCGATTGGTTGTGTTCCAGACGCCTGCCTGCGCACCGCATCACGACCCCGGCCGGGAGCGGGTCGTCCGCCAGAGAATGGCGCAGGAATCCAGTGACCTCGACCGCGTGGCCGGGCACCACCTGGAACTCCAACAGGTGGATTATCACCTTCGATTGCCCCCCGAGAGCAACTCGTGATCGACTGACGCCCGCATTCTAGCCTCCCGGGGCAGCCGCAAGACAATTGCAATTCGACACGAAACAGGCGCCACGGACCGGCCTCCGCTCGTGTACCTTCACGGCGCGCCGATCGAGGGCTTCGGCGGCCCACGCAACCGGACGCGCTAGCGAGGAGCCCCGATGGCGGCGGATCTGATCGAGTTGTCGGACGCCGGCTGGAAACGCCACGACTTCTACATGCGTCTGGCGATGGTCGTCGAGTCCGGGGCGAAGTGCCTGGGGTCGCGTGTAGGGGCCGTGGTCGTCCGGGACAACCGGGTCCTCGGCAGCGGATACAACGGCACACCCGCCGGCTACGCCAACTGCACGGAATCGGAGCGCGGCTGCCGGCGCTGCGCGATCCGGCGCGAGCAGCCGGACGCGGGCCTTTCGGGCAGGTTGTACGACATTTGCCTGTGCGTCCACGCGGAGCAGAACGCGATGCTTACCGCGGCGCGGTTCGGCACGGCCCTGGACGGCGCGTTCCTCTACACCACGGTGCAGCCGTGCTTCAACTGCCTCAAGGAACTCATGCAGGTCCGTCTGTGCGGCGTGATCTTCCGCCGAGCCTGGCAGGCCGGCCACCCGGATTACGCCTGGGTCTCGGACGAATACGACCGACTGGTGGACCACTACCGATCGAACGGCAACCTCTTCGCCCGGCTCGCGCAGGTCGAACAGCTCGAAGCCGTCCAGCTCGAACTCGGCCACCCGAGCTGACCAGGGAATTGGGAAGAACGTGCGGGCTTTCGGTTGCGGGTCGTGGCGCGTCGCCTCGGGTCGTGGCGCGTCGCCTCGAGTGTGGCGCGTCGCCTCGGGTCGTGGCGCGTCGCCTCGGGTCGTGGCGCGTCGCCCAACCCGACTCAGGCGATCGCGATCATGCGTTCGAGAGCAAGGCGCGCCCTGGCGGCCACGTCGGTCGGGACGTCGATCTGGTAGACGTTGTGGCGGAGCGCGTCGCGGAGCTTCTCGAGCGTGATCAGCTTCATGTACTGGCAGACGGCCTCGCGGTTGACCGGCACGAAGCGCTTGCCGGGCGCCTTGAGAGCCAGCCGATGAAGGATTCCCACCTCGGTCGCAACCAGGAAGCTATCGGCCTTCGATCGTTCGGCAAAGGCGACCATGCCTTCGGTCGAAAGGATGTGGGCCTGGTCTCCGGCGGCTTCGATCACCTGGCTGGTGCAGCCGCACTCTGGGTGGACCAGCAGCTCGGCCCCCGGCTCCTCGCGATGCCAGCGCTCCACGTCTTCGGCCCGGATGCCCGCGTGGACGTGGCACTCGCCCAGCCAGATCGTGAGCTTGCGGCCGGTCACGCGTTCGAGCCACATGCCGAGGAACATGTCCGGCAGGAAGAGGATCTGGCGGTCGCGCGGGACCGCCTCGATGACTGCTCGAGCGTTGCCCGACGTACAGCAGTAGTCGCTCTCCGCCTTGACGGCCGCGGTCGTGTTCACGTACGAGACGACGACCGCGCCGGGGTGCTGGGCTTTCCACTGACGCAGCTGTTCGACGGTGATCGAATCTGCGAGGGAGCAGCCGGCCGCGAGATCCGGAAGAAGCACCGTCTTCTCCGGAGACAGAATCTTGGCCGTCTCGGCCATGAACGAAACGCCGCAGAAGACGATCGTCGATTGGGGCGCGGTGGCCGCCACTCGGGAGAGCATGAGCGAGTCGCCCACGTGATCGGCCACGTCCTGGATCTCGGGGCGCTCGTAGCTGTGCGCCAGGATCACGGCGTCGCGCTCACGGGCGAGCCGGTGGATCTCCTCTGCCAGCGCCGGGAACGTGGCGGGGTCGCCCGCCGGGGCAACCGGAATGGCGCGGGCTTCCGACGCGCGTTCGGCTGCCGAATCTCGGGCCGATGGCGGTTCGCCGGCCTTGAACGAACTCACGGCGCGACCTCGAGCGAGACGTCCAGAGCCCGCGACGAATGCGTCAGCGCGCCCATCGAAACGAAGTCGACGCCGGTCTCTCCGACCTGACGCAGGTTCGCCTGCGTGACCCCGCCGGAGGCTTCCGTTTCGACCGCCCCGTGGGCCGCGCTGTGACAAAGCTCGACCGCTTCGCGCATCCGATCGATCGTCATGTTGTCGAGCATGATGCGATCCACGCCAGCCGCTAGCGCTTCGCGGACGTCATCGAGAGTCTCCGCCTCGACCTCCAGCCTCAACTTCGAGTGAGCGTCGCGCAATCGGGCGACCGCAGCGGCGATGCCGCCGGCCAGACGTAGGTGGTTGTCCTTGACCAGCAGCGCCTCGCCGAGGTTGAACCGGTGGTTGCGGGCGCCGCCGCAGCGGACGGCGTACTTCTCCAGTTCACGCAACCCGGCCGTCGTCTTGCGCGTGTCGAGCAGAACGGCGCCGGTGCCCTCCAGCTCCGCCACGCAGCGCGCCGCCAGAGTGGCTATCCCGGACAGCCGGCCGAGCAGATTCAACGCCGTCCGCTCGCCGGAGAGTACGGCGCGCGACGGGCCGAAGATGCGCGCGACCTCGGCGGGGACCGCCTCGATGCTGTCGCCGTCGGCGTAAGTCGCCGTCACGACGACCCGGGGATCGAGCGCAGAGAACACCGCACCGACGACGCCTAGACCGCAGATCACGCCCGGTTCCTTGAGCAGAAGCGTCATTTCGCACGTGTCGTCCGGCCCGAAGAGCCCCTCGCTGGTGGGGTCGCCCAGGGCCAGGTCCTCGCCCAGCGCCACGGCCACGACCCGCGTCACGGCTGCCGGGTCGGGCGGGCGAATCGTGCGGGGCGCGGGCGTCGGGGCGGCGCCGGGGGTCGGCGCGCCGATCGGCAGGGCGGTGCCGAGCGGCGGCGCCGCGTTGGGAGTTGGCTTCGGCGCCGCCCCGGACGGCGGCTTCGAAACGGGCTTCGTCAAGTCCAGTGCTCCAGCGTCAGCTCTCGCCCCGGTCGGAGGACGAAGTGCCCTTCGAAGGCCGGATCGGCGGCGGTGGCATCGATGCGGTAGTGGACTCCCCGACTCTCCGATCGGGCGAGCGCGAACCGGGCCACGAGCGAAGCCACGGCGTCCGGGCTGCGGACGAGACTCGCCAGGTCCGCCGGGTCGCGCATCACGCCGGCCTCGCGCCAAACCTGCGCGCGCAGTTCCTGCGAGGCGGTCCGCGCAGGCGGCGGCGCAGGCGGCTCCAACGGCTGCGTCTCGGACCGCAGCGGCGCCGCCGGCTCGTCGAGCGCTGCCAGGGCGGCACGCCGGCCGAACACCAGACACTCCAGCAACGAGTTGGAGGCGAGCCGGTTGGCACCGTGCACCCCAGTGGCGGCGCTCTCCCCGGCGGCGAAGAGCCCTGGGATATCGGTCCGTCCGACGAGGTCCGTCACCACGCCGCCGATGGTGTAGTGAGCCGCCGGAGAGACCGGGATCGGCTGGGTCGCGGGATCGAAGCCGGCCATCTCGATCTCGGCCATCAGACCCGGGAACCGCCCCCGGTCGATGTGCCGAAGGTCGAGCCAGACGCGGCCCTTGCGGACCATTGCCCGCGCAACCTCGTCCCGAGGGGCCAGCTCGTCGACGAACCGCTCGCCCTTGTCGTCCAGGAGAGTGGCGCCGTCGCCCCGCAGGGCTTCGGTGAGCAGCAGCCGCGAGCCGGCCAGCACGGTCGGGTGGAATTGCATGAACTCCAGATCCGCGACCGCCGCTCCGGCGGCGAATGCGATGGCGATCGCGTCGCCGATCTGGCCCTCGGGGTTGGTGCTGCGGGCCCACAGCGCCGCCGCGCCGCCCATTGCCAGAATCGTGGCCCGGGCCGCGATCGGGCCGTCCGGCGTCAATACGCCCAGGCATCGCCCGCCGTCCATCCACAGCGCCAGGGCGTTCGTGGCCTCGCGCGTGGCGATCCCGGGAGTCCGCGCCACACGCCGGCCCAGGAGGCTCGTCACTGCCCAGCCGGTCGCCGCTCCCTCAACGCTCGAGACCCGCCGCCGCGAGTGCCCGCCTTCGAGGTTCAGTTCCGGGTCGAACGGCACGCCCAAGGTGATCAGCTCCCGAACGCGTGCCGGGCCTTCTTCGGTGAGGACCTTCACCGCGCTCGGCCGGCACAGCTCGCGGCCGGCTCGCTCCGTATCTACGGCATGGAGAGCGGCTGTGTCATCGTCCCCCACCGCGCCGGCGATCCCGCCCTGGGCATGCATGCTCGAAGAATCGGGGGCGTGGCCCTTCGTGAGCACGAGCACGCTCGCTCCACGTTCCGCCGCCGCAAGCGCAGCGGTCAGGCCGGCGGCGCCGGCCCCGACGACGAGGAGATCGCAAGGCGCTTCGGCCATAGCCCTAGCGCTCTCTTCGGAGCGAAACCGCTCGACGGTAGGACGCCGCGTACTGGTCCGCGGGACCGGCTTCCCAGGACCAGTCGATCGCCATGCCGCGGTCCTGAAGCTCGGCCCAGGCGTCGCCGCCGGCGTGGAAGTGCGACATCGCGCGCCGGCACGCCTCGAGCAGGCCGGGCGGCTTTGGAACATCGAAGACGAAGCCCGTTCCCTCGTCGGGCGAGGCATCGGCGTCGATCACAGTGTCGGCCAGACCGCCGGTTCGGTGGACGATCGCCGGCGTCCCGTAGCGGAGGGCGATCATCTGGCCCTGCCCGCACGGCTCGAAGCGCGACGGCATGAGATACAGGTCTGCCCCGGCGTAGATGCGCCGCGCCAGAGCCCGGTCGAAGGTCTCCAGGACCGCGACGGAATCTTTCCGCTTCGCCGCCAGCGCCCGAAGATCCGCCACGAGCTTTGGATCGCCCGTGCCGAGGACCACGATCCGAGCGCCCTCCACGAGCAGATCCTTCGCCGCCGCGGCCAGCAAATCGAAGCCCTTCTGCGGATCGAGCCGGCCGATCATGCCCAGCACCGGCCGGCCATCCGCCGGATCGAAGCCGAGTTCGGTCAGCAACGCGCGGCGGCATTCCGCCTTGCCGGCCAGGTCGCCCCTCGAGTAGTTGGCCGGCAGCGCGTCGTCCGTGGCCGGGTCCCAGATGGCGGTGTCCAGGCCGTTGAGGATTCCGCCGAAGCGGTGGCCCAGCCCGGCAAGAACACCGTCCATGCCCATCCCGAACGCCGGGGTCAGAACCTCCGCCGCATAGCCGGGGCTGACTGTGTTGACCAGTTCTGCCCGCTTGACGCCATCGCGCAGGAGCAGCAACCCGTCCTGGTGCGGGCCGATCAGCTGGGCAATCTCGTCCGGGGCGGCGAGGCCCGCCAGCTGCGCTCGCGAGAGCCAGCCCTGGTAGGCCAGGTTGTGAATCGTGACCATCGCGGCGGCGGCCGAGATCCGGGGATAGCCGGCGTACGCGACGTCTCGCAGCAGAACGGCCGGCATCGACTGCCAGTCGTGGAGGTGGAGGACGTCGACCGGGCGGTCGTCGTCGAGGAGAGCCTCGAGCGCGGCGCGGCACAGCAACCCGAAGCGCCAGCCGTTGTCCTCGTAGTCGCCGTTTTCGTCGCCGTAGTAGCCATCGCGATCGAAGGCCGGCGGGTGGTCGACCAGTCGGACGCGATAGCCGCGCGCCTCGAACTCGACGAGACGGACCTCCGTGACTCCGTCGGGAGCCCGCGGATCGGGCACGGCCAGAGGGGTGCTGGTCGCATCCTCGGGGACGGACACGCCCCGATATCTGGGCAGGAATACGTCAACGGGTCGCTCCACATGGGGCGAGATCCCGCCCGGCGCCTGGCCCATGACACCGCCGGTCCCGACCCAGACCTGCGACTGCACGGTGTGTTCGGCAGCCGACTCCGGCTCGCCTATCGCGGCCACCGCCCGTGCCAGCGCATCGACGACGTCCCCCAGCCCGCCCGTTTTTGCCCACGGCTCGCACTCGGCGGAGATGCAGACGACGCGCATCCATTTGCTCCTGTATACGAGACGACGTGCCGGTGTCTCGAGGGCGCCGGCAGATCGCTGTCGCGTTCCAGTCATGGTAGTCGCACCGGCCCGGCCGAGCATCGCTGAGCCGTCTGTCGGTGGCCGGGAGGCGGACAACGTTGCTCGTTTCGCCGTCGGATATGATGCGTGGCAGATGGAGCTTGTCCACGTTCCCACTCTACCGGGCGCATCTTTCCGGCTGCCTCCGCAGCTCGAGGGATTGCGCCGGCTCGCCTACAACATGTGGTGGAGCTGGAACCCGCGGGCGCGGGCACTCTTCAGCCGCATCGACGGCCTGGCGTTCTCCCGCTACCGCAACCCGATCGAGGTCCTGTCGCAGCCGATCGCCTGGTCGGATCTGCTGGACGACCCGGCCTTCATGGCCG
Source organism: Chloroflexota bacterium (assembly GCA_003152995.1). Taxonomy (GTDB): domain Bacteria; phylum Chloroflexota; class Limnocylindria; order Limnocylindrales; family CSP1-4; genus Fen-1039. The sequence continues at coordinate 40,456 of PMBR01000087.1, forward strand.
AGTGCAGCCAGGTCCTGGCCGAGTTCGACCGCTACATGGCCGGCGGCAAGAAGCACTGGTTCAACCGCGAGTACGGCTCCTCGATCAAAGGCCCCATCGCCTATTTCTGCGCCGAGTACGGCTTCCACGAAAGCGTCGGCATCTACTCCGGCGGTTTGGGCGTCCTGGCCGGCGACCACATCAAGACGGCCAGCGACATGGCGTTGCCGTTTGTCGGCGTCGGGCTTCTCTACAAGCACGGCTACTTCCGCCAGACGATCGATGCCGACGGCCACCAGGAGCACGCCTACCCCGACTACGACCTGAACCGGCTGCCGATCCTGCGCGTCGTGGGCGCAGACGGCGATCCCCTCACGGTCCACCTCGAACTCCCGGGACGGATGCTCGCCGCCGCGGTCTGGTGCGCCCAGGTCGGTCGCGTACCGGTGCTTCTGCTGGACACGGACATCCCCGACAACGACGAGTCGGACAGGCCGATCACCCACATCCTCTACGTCCGCGGCCGCGAGATGCGCCTCCACCAGGAGCTGGTCCTGGGCGCCGGCGGCGTGCGCGCCATCAGGGCCCTGGGCATCGAGCCGGTGGTCTGGCACCTCAACGAGGGTCACTCGGCATTCCTTCTGGTAGAGCGCACCCGCGCCCTCGTCGAGAAGGGAGTGGCGCTGGACGAAGCCCTGGATCGCGTCCGGTCTAACAGCGTCTTCACGATCCACACTCCGGTTTCCGCCGGCAACGAGAGGTTCGACGCCGACCTCGTGCGGCGCGTGGCCGGGCCGCTCTACGACGGCGACGGGCGCAAGGGGACCGGGGGCGTCCCGATCGAGCGAGTCCTGGACCTGGCCCGGGGAGTGGATGGCGACCAGCGCCAGCTGGATATGACGGCCCTGTCGCTGCGCCTCTCCAACACCGCCAACGCCGTCAGCAGGCTCCACAGTGTGACCGCCAACAACACCTGGCAGGGCCTGGGCGGAAAACAGATCATCGCCGTGACCAACGGCGTCCACATTCCAACCTGGGTCGGCCAGCCGATAGGCGAATTGTTCGAGCGGTATCTCGGCGCCCAGCTCGACAGCCTGGATGCCCACAACGGCAGTGAGCACTTCTGGGAGCGGACGGACCAGATCCCCGATGTCGAACTCTGGAGCGCCCACCAGCGCCAGAAACTCGAACTGATGATCTTCGCCCGGAACCGGCTGCGCCATCAGTTCGCCCGCCACGGCGAGGCGCCCAGCGTGTTGGAGGAGCTCGAGTCGGTCCTCGATGTCGGCGCCCTGACGATTGGCTTTGCCCGCCGGTTCGCGACCTACAAGCGAGCCGGCCTCATCTTCTCCGATATGGACCGCATCTCTCGACTGCTGTGGGACAAGGATCGCCCGGTCCAGATCATCTTCGCCGGCAAGGCTCACCCGGCCGACCGCCCCGGCCAGAGCGTTATTCAGGAGATCTTCGCTCGCTCGCGCTCGCCCCAGCTACGCGGCCGGGTCTTCATCCTCGAGGACTACGACCTGCGAGTGGCGCGGTTCATGGTCCAGGGCGTGGACNNTGGCTGAACAACCCGCGCCGGCCGCTTGAAGCCTCCGGAACCAGTGGCATGAAGGCGGCGACCAACGGCGTGGTGAACCTCTCCGTCCTCGACGGCTGGTGGGACGAGGGCTGGGTCGGCGACAACGGCTGGGCGATCGGCGGACGCGAGACGAACCCGGACGAAGGCGCGCAGGACTACAGCGACGCCCAGGATCTCTACCGGCTCCTGGAGCACGAAGTCGTGCCGCTGTACTACGGACGCGACGAGGATGACACGCCGACGGGCTGGACTGCGGAGATGCGCCGCTCCATATCGAGCACTATCTGGCGGTTCTCCACGATGCGGATGCTGCACGAGTACACCGAGCGGGAATACCTCCCGGCCGCCGGGATCGAGGTCAGGCGACCGGCGAGCCGCCGCAACCCCGCCGAGCCCAGCTGAGCGGGGCTGGATTCGGTCCGTCCGCGCGCCCGGCCCGGGCCCATAGTCCGCCGGTCTCCGAGGGGCAGGAGCCGCTCCTCTTGCGCGCATGACTAGACTGACCCGCGGGAGGGGCCGGAACGCGCAGGCGGAAAGGCAGGCGGCGAAGATGCTCACGAACCGGCGACGCGGCCTCCGGGCAGATCGTCTGGCCGGCATGGCCGCCACAGTGGGCATGCTCGCGCTGGCCGTCGTCCTGGCCGCCTGCCAGATTTCGACGGCGACTCCGAGGCCCTCGTCGTCGCCTGCGTCCGCCTCGTTCGCGCCGTACGGCTCGCCCGCGGCCGGCGTCGAGGCCCTCACGTACCCACACCGGACGGTCTTCGTTCAGCTCTTCGAGTGGAAGTGGGTCGACGTCGCGGAAGAGTGCGAGCAGTGGCTCGGACCGCACGGCTTTGCCGCCGTCCAGGTCTCGCCGCCCAACGAGCACGCCGTCATCGACACCGCCGCCAACCAGTTCCCGTGGTGGGAGCGGTACCAGGCCGTGAGCTACGAGCTCGACAGCCGCAGCGGCACCAGGGCGGAATTCGCGGACATGGTCAAGCGTTGTCGAGCGGCGGGCGTCGAGATCTACGCCGATGTCCTGCTGAACCACATGGCCGCGGGCTCGGGGACCGGCAGCGCGGGCACGGTCTACACCAAGTACTCGTATCCCGGCCTCTACGGGCCGGCCGACTTCCACGCCAATCCGAACCCGGCGTATCCCACGATCCTGTGCGACCACTCGCTCCAGAACTCGGCGGATCCGACCGAAGTCAGAACCTGCGAGCTCGATGGCCTGGCCGACCTTCGAACCGAGTCGCCGACTGTCCAGGACAAGCTCGCGAGCTACATGGCCGACCTCTACGGCCTCGGCGTCCGGGGCTTCCGGATCGACGCGGCCAAGCACATCGACCAGACGCAGCTCGCCCAGATCCTCGACCGGCTCAAGAGCGAGCTGCCGGCCGGTTCGAGCTTCTTCGTCGACCAGGAGGTCACGGACTTCGGTGGCGACGCGGTCCCGAAGGACCTCTACTACCCGACCGGCAGCGTCGACGACTTCGTCTACACGGCCGACATCACTTCGGCGTTCGTCCAGTCGAACGACAACGTCGCTTCGCTGCGCGGCCTCGACTCGGCGGGATTCATCGGGCCGAGCGACAAATCGGTCGTGTTCACGGACAACCACGACACGCAGCGCGGGCACCTTGGAACCGGGCTCACGCTGGTGTTCGGCCGCCACGAGCTATACGCCCTGGCGAACGTGTTCATGCTCGCCTATCCGTTCGGCTACCCGCGGGTCATGTCCAGCTACGTCTTCACCGACACGGAAGCGGGCCCGCCCTCGGACCCGCAGGGTCACACCGACTCCATCTACACTGCCGGCTCCACTACGCCCAACTGCGGGCTGCAGCTCGGCCAATGGGTCTGCGAGCAGCGCTGGCATGCGATCGCGGGCATGGTCGGCTTCCGCGACTTCACCGCCGACTCGCCGACGGTGACCAACTGGTGGTCGAACCCGAGCGACGTCAACCAGATCGCCTTCGGCCGCGGCTCGGCCGGGTTCGTGGCCATCAACCGCTCGGGAGAACCGCTGTCGCAGACGCTGCAGACGGGCATGCCGGCCGGCACGTACTGCGACGTCGTGAACGGAGATCTAGCCGCGGGCGGCCGGACATGCACCGGACTCGCCGTCGCGGTTGCCGCCGACGGCACCGCCCATCTCGAGATCCCGGCCTTGCAGGCAGTGGCGATCCACGTCGGAGCGAGGCCGGCGGCGGGCTAGCACCGGGCCGCGGCGCGCCGGAAGGCGAGCGCCGGGCTGGACCGCTTCTGCGGCCCGTGAACGTTCCCGCCTGGCGAGCCCGGGATGCGGCCCGTCTGCCGCCAACTCCGAGCGCGACCCACCCGATGGGATGGGCATTGACAACGAGCCGGCCAGCCGCTAATTATCGCGTCGAACCGGTTTATTGAACCGGTTCAATTGGAGGAAGGCACCAGTCTTGACAGCCGGACCCCAGCCCGGGTCCGGCCCCGACATGCGGACCGGTGAGGAGCTTTGGATCAGCAGCGCGCTCGGCGCCCGCGTATCAGCGACGTCGCCAGTGAAGCAGGTGTATCCAAGTCGACGGTTTCGATCGCTTTCAACAACCCGGAGCGATTGAGCCCCGAGACCACGGCTCGGATTCGTGCCGTCGCGGACGCGCTGGGCTACCGGCCACATCCCGTGGCCCGGATGCTCGCCCAACGCCATACGAGCACCCTCGGAATCCTGACCCCGCAAGCCCTGGTGGTGGCGTTCGCCAATCCGTTCTTCAGCATGTTCAGCCAGGGCGTAGCGAGCGTGGCCGAGGAGTTCGGGTATGGCCTCCTGTTCGTCTCGCCGCTCCACGGTTCCCTCGCCCGAGCGGTGACGCGAGCCAGCGTCGACGGCTTCGTCGCCATCGGCCTGAGCGAAGATCACCGCGAAGTCGAGCAAATCCGCCAGGCCCGCCTGCCGATCGTTCTGGTCGACTCGGCGGCGTTTCCCGAGCATGGTTCGATCACGGTCGACGACGAGGCGGGCGCATTCTCCGCCGCCGAGCATCTCCTGGACCTCGGCCACAGGCAATTCCTGGTTCTTGCGGTCGAGCCGCCGCAACCCGGCAGCGAGGACGCCCTTGCCGCCCCGGCGCTCGACGGCGTTTCGTCACGCCGCCTGCGCGGCTACCGCCGGGCGCTCGAGGCCCGCGGGATCGTTCTTGGTGACGAGCGCGTCGCGATCGACTCGCCGACTTTCGCCGGCGGCGCGGCGGCGCTCAACAGGGCCCTCGATTCGGGCATCGAATTCACAGGCGTTCTGGCAATGAGCGACGTGATGGCGATTGGAGCCATCCACGCTGCAGAGGAGCGAGGGCTGAAGGTTCCGGAGGACATCAGCCTGGTCGGCTTCGACGACATCGATGAAGCAGAACACACATGCCCGCCGCTTACGACCGTGCGCCAGCCCGTCAGGGAAAAGGGCGCCGAGGCAGCCAGGTTGCTGCTGGCGGCGGTGGACCGACGCGATTTCGAGCCGCCGGAGCACCGGCGCCTTGGGACCCAACTCATCACCCGCGAGTCGACGACTTCGATTGGCCCGCGAGTGGAGGAGGTGACACGACCGATCGAAGACAAGCAAGGTATCGGGCCCGCCAACTAGACGTCCTTGGATGGACCTGACCGCAAGCGGTCGCCCCTGGGCCGGAATACCCCCGGCCGCGCCACCTGGACGCCCGGATGAGGAAGAGGAACGAAACAGATGAAGACTCTGATCAGGTTGAGTTCGCTAACCGCTGTCGCAATTCTGGCGGCCGCGTGCTCCTCCGGCGCGACGACCGCGCCCGTGGCCACTACGGCCGGCATGAGCGGCACGATCACCATCTGGGAAGCATATGGAGCGTCGGGCGCAGCCGAGCGCGACGCGTTCGACACGATGGTGGCCGCCGTCAAGACCGACAACCCCGGCCTCAACGTGACTGTGCTGGACATCCCGTTCAGCGACCTGTTCAGCAAGTTCGAGACGGCCGCGGCAACGGGCGGCGGACCCGATCTCTACATCGCCCCGAACGACAGCCTGCCGACAGAGGCGCGAGCCAACCTTCTGGTGGACGAGTCGTCCCTCTCGGCCACCCTCCTGGCCGCCCCCTACAACGAGTCCCAGGTCTCGCTCGATGCTGCCACAGTCGATGGCAAGCTCTATGAGATCCCGGAGTCGATGAAGGCCGTCGGCTTGTTCTATCGAACCGACCTGCTGCCCACAGCCCCGACGACGACCGACGCCTGGATGACCGCCCTCAAGGCGGGCACGAAGCTCGGCTACGTGTACGGCGCCAACGGCGGCGGCTCGTACTACATGTGGGGCCTCTACGGCGCCTTCGGCGGCAAGATCCTCGATCCCGCCACCGGCAAGTGCGCCGCTACTTCCACCACCGGCGTCGCCGACTCCCTCAAGTGGCTCTCGGACGCCAAGGCGGCCGGCCTCGTCCTCTATCAGAACGACACTGACGCCAAGGCCGCGTTCATCAAGGGCGACATCGCCGGCTTCATCGACGGCCCCTGGATGACCGGCGACCTCAAGACCGCGCTCGGCGCCAAGCTCGGCGTCATCCCCGGCCCGACCGGACCCGGCGGCCCCTTCTCGCCGCTGGCCGCTCCCGACGGCTTCTACATCAACAAGGCCTCCGCGAACACCGATCTCGCGACCAAGTTCGCGCTCGCCATGCTGACCCATGAGCAGACGTTCGTGGACAAGGCCGGCCACATCCCGGCCAACACCACCATCACGATCACCGATCCGATCACGCAGGGCTTCGCCAACGTGGTCAAGACCGGCTTCGCCCGACCGACCGCGGCCGAGCTGAACAACTACTGGAGCAACTTCGGCAACGCCATCGTCGCCGTGATCGACAAGGGCACGGATCCGACGCAGGCCGTCGCCGACGCTTGCACCGCTATGGACAAGGCCAACAAGAAGTAGCAACAGCGCGCCAGGCCCTCTACCGAGGGCGACGGGGGCAGCTTCCCACCAGGGTCGCTGCCCCCGTCCATGGCGCCATGGCGGACTGAGGAAGGAAGGAGCCCCGCCGGAATGAGCGTCGCCACAGCCGCACCCGAGACGATCGCACCGCTACCGCGCCCCTCCTGGTGGAGGCGCAGCGCCAACGCCCGCACCGCCTACTTGTTCCTGTTGCCCGCGCTTCTCGTAATGGCGGTGATCACGTTCTATCCGCTCATGTTCCAGGTCTACATGTCGTTTACCGACTACAGCCTGAAGAACCTGGCGGGGACGCCGGCCAATCCTGTGGGGTTGGACAACTACGCGTCGATCCTCAACGGCAACATCGTCTTGCCGAACTTCGACTTCTTCCGGATCCTGACGTTCAACTTCTTCTGGGCGCTCACCAACGTCGTGATCCACGTCTCACTCGGCGTCCTGATCGCGGTGTTGCTGAACCAGAAGGGGCTGAAGCTGGCCCGCTTCTACCGCGCGATCTACATCCTCCCCGTGGCGATCCCGCCGATCATCGTAGCGGCCGTATGGCGCGACATGTTCGACCCGAACAACGGCGCGGTCAACTTCCTGTTGGGCGGTCTGACGAGCATCTTCTTCAAGCTCCCGCCCATCGACTGGCTCAACAACCCCAGTGACATCCTGTCAGTCGGGCCGCTGGTCCTCCCACTCGCCTACTTCGCGCTCCTGACGGCGAATATCTGGCTGGGCTGGCCGCTCAACTCCGTGGTGGCCACGGGCGCCCTCCAGAGCATCCCCGGCGACCTCTACGAGGCGGCCGAACTCGACGGCGCGAACTCATGGCAGCAGTTCCGACACATCACGCTCCCCTTCCTTCGCCCGGCGATGCTGCCCTATGCGATCTACGGCTTCATCATCACCTTCAACCTGTTCTACCTCTCGTACTTCATGTCGGGAGGTGGTCCGTTCGGGCAAACCGAGTTGCTGGTGACCATCGACTACCGCCTGGTGCAGGAGCAGCACCTCTTCGGTATCGCGGCCGCCTTCGCGATCTTCCAGTTCTTCATCCTCCTGGCGCTGACGATCATCACCAACAGGATGGCGAAAGCGACGGCTGACCAATATGCGTAAGCCCATTGTCACCACCGCCCCTTCACCGCTGGACTGGAGGACGTCCCGATGACAACCGTGACAGTCGCCCGCCCGATCCCCGTCGAAGAGAAGGCCGTCCGGGCAGGCACCAAGGGCGGCCGCCAGATCACGTTCAAGACGCAGATCCTGTCGCAGATCTTCTGCATCGCAGTGGCCTCGACAGTCCTCTTCCCACTCTTGTGGGTCGTCAGCATGTCGATCGACCCGCGCAACATCGCCAAGCCGGACGGCCTGAATCTCATTCCGTCCGGGGCGAGTCTGGCGGCGTATCAGGCCGTCATCGCAAAACCGACTCTCAACCCGATCAGCTTCGTGGAACTGGCCCGGAACAGCATCGAGATCTCGGTCATCGTCGCTCTGCTGACCTTGACGCTTGGGTCGCTCGCGGCGTACGCGCTATCGCGTCTCCATTTCCACGGCCGCCAGGTCCTGATGATCGCGGTTCTCGCCGTGCTGATGCTCCCCGCGGTCGCCACGCTGGCCCCCCTGTACGTGCTCCTCTACAGCATCAAACTCGGAACAACGTGGGTGTTGGGGAACTCGATCCTCGGGGTTGCCATCGCGGTCACCGCCGGCACGCTGCCCTTCGCGATCTGGAACATGAAGGGCTACATCGACACCATCCCCCGCGAGCTGGAAGAAGCGGCGGCGGTCGACGGCGCCAACAAGCTGCAGATCTTCTTGTTCATCGTCCTGCCTCTCGCCAAGCCGGTCATCGCAGTAACGGCCTTTTTCGGGTTCATCGCCGGCTGGACGGAGTTCTACTTCTCGTGGGCGTTTCTCCAGCACCCGGCCGATTTCACGCTCTCGATGGCCCTCAAGGGCATGGTTGGCCAGTACGGCAGCACTCCGTGGTCTGAGTTCGCCGCCTTCGCCGTGCTGGTCGCCATTCCGGTTTCGGCCGTCTACCTGCTCCTGCAGCGCTACATCGTCGCGGGCCTCGCACTCGGAGGCGTCAAAGGCTGATCCCCTTCCTCCAACGGTAGCGGGCGCCACGGTTGCTGTGGCCAGCCCGGCGCCCGCTACCGGGCCTCTTCCAAACGCGTTCGGCTCATCGCCGCAGTAGCATTTGCCGGGGGTGGCTTCTTCCCGGGCGGCACAAAGGATCGGCGCAGGAACGCGCGCCCGGTCGCGTCTGCTACTCCGCGAGGAGACAAGCCAGCCTCCATGCGGCCTCAGCAACTGGAGTCCATTCCACGTGGGATCGACCGTTTCCCTGTCCCTGGTCGTGCACAACCATCAGCCGGTCGGCAACTTCGGCTGGGTCATAGAGGACGTCTTCGAACACGCCTACTCGCCGATGCTCGATGCCCTTGAACGGCACCCCGGAATCCGGCTGGGCCTCCATTACACCGGGCCTCTGCTGCAGTGGATGGCCGCCAACCGGCCTCAGGCGATAGCGAAGATCAAGCGGCTGGTGAATCGCGGCCAGGTGGAGATGGTCGGCGGCGGCTACTACGAGCCGATTCTGATCACGCTGCCGGACCGCGACCGCAATGGCCAGCTGGTCCGGATGGCCGACGAGGTCGAGGTCCTGTTCGGGAGCCGCCCGGCCGGGGCATGGCTTGCGGAGCGGGTCTGGGAGCCGTCGCTCGCCTACGACCTCGCCGCGGCCGGCTATCGCTGGACCGTGCTCGACGACAACCACCTGCGAGCCGCCTCGATCCCGGAAGACGCCATGTGGACGGCCTTCACGACCGACGACCGCGGCCTGCGGCTGTCGGTCTTCGGGACCGAACAGGGCCTGCGTTACCGCATCCCGTTCAAGCCTGTCGAGGACGTCATCTCGTACTTGCGCGAGCAGGTGACGCCGGACGGCCGGTACGTGGGCATGATGGGCGACGACGGCGAGAAGTTCGGGGCTTGGCCGGGCACGTTCGAATATTGCTGGAGCCGCGAGCACTGGGTCGATCGGATGTTCGAGGCGATCGAGCGCGAGGCCGGCTGGCTCTCGACGGTGACGCCGTCGGAGTGGTTGAAGCGACGCCCGCCGACGACCCGGGCTTACTTCCCCACTGCCTCCTACGTGGAGATGACCGAGTGGGTCCTGCCGCCGGACGAGACGCCGGTCTTCACGGGGCTGCTCGAACGGTCTCGTGAACGCGGGTTGCCCGAGGCGCGGTTCCTGCGCGGCGGCTTCTGGCGCAATTACGCCGCTCGTTACCGCGAGGTCAACGACCTTCACAAGCAGATGCTTCGCGCGTCCGGAAAAGTCGACGCAATGCCCGACGGGCCGACGGTCGCGCGCGCACTCGACCACCTCTATCAGGGCCAGTCGAACGACTGCTACTGGCATGGGCTTTTCGGCGGCGTCTACATCGTCCACATGCGCATGGCCACTCTGTCGCACCTGATCGCGGCTGAGGACCTGGCCGACATGGCGGAGGCGGCGGCCGCGGGCGGCTCAGGGGCCGGCGGCCGGCCATACGGCGCGCGGCTGACCGACACGGACCTCGACGCGATCGACGAGGTGCTCATCGCCTCTCTCGGACAGACGGTCGTGGTGGACCTGAACGAGGGCGCCGGGATCTCATCGTGGGACCTGCGGGCCAGCCGCGTGGCGCTTGGTTCAGTGCTGAGACGCCGGCCCGAGGCGTACCACGCGCGGCTGGTCGCGCACGATCGAGAGGTCGAAGAGGCGGCGATCGGCGCGACGGAGGCGCAGGCGCTGGTCCAGGAGGGCGGGGGTACGGCGGCCGGCGGCGCGGCGACCTCGGCCGACGGCGAGGCCGAGGTCGACACCCCCAGGACGATCCACGACATCGTCAACGTCAAGGAGCCGGGGCTGGCCGCATTCCTCCACTACGATCGCTACGAGCGGCGGAGCGGCCTGGTTCATCTGCTGCCCGAGGGCGGCACCACCACGCCGGCACAGCTGGTGGCCGCCACCTACGAGGAGCTCGGCGATTTCGTCGAGGGGCCTTACGAGCTGGCCACGCTGACGCCCGACCGCGTCTCGGTTCGACGGGTCGGCTCCGTGCTGGTCGGGGGCGTGGCGGCGCCCCTCGGTGTCGAGAAGACATTCCGGTTCGGCGGCTCACGCCTCAAGCCGGCGCTGGAGCTGGCGACAACCGTCGAGAACCGCGGTGACGCGCCGGTCGCCTTTGAGCTGGCGGTCGAATGGAACGTCAACCTGCTCGGCGGCGGCCACAACCCGGCGGCCTACTACGAAGCCGCGGTTGGGGAGCGGACCCCGCACGACACTGCCGGCGAGGCGGCATCGGCGGCAACCGTGGCCTTCGGCAACGACTACGAGGGCGCCCGAATCGATGCTGCCGTGGAGCCCGCCGCCCGCCTGACCTGGTATCCGGTCGAAACTGTATCCAACTCCGAAGGCGGCTTCGAGCGCGTCTACCAGGGCAGCTCGCTGTTGTTCCGATGGCCCGTTTCGCTCGCCCCCGGCGGGCACGCCACTTTCACGATCAGCATGGCGGCGACTCAAACCATCGATCACTCGGCGGGCGAGGAGACTGAGCGCCGCTGAGCTGGCGCGACCGGCCGGCGGTCGCGAGGCGAACTCGCGGCCGGCTCAGGTCGGCCCGGCGGCGCGGCACGACGGTCGGAATCCGCGACTTTTCGGCTGTACCGAAACCGAGCCGGCCTTTCAACGCGATCGGCCGGCCGGATGAGCCTCCGGACGTCCTGCGGAGTCGGATTTGGGCCGGTTGGTCACCCGGAGGGGCCTTGGGGGCCGCAATCTGCGTCCGACCGGACCCTTGGGCCACGTCGATCTCGCGGAAAGCCCCAATGCTTTCGGACACACCGAAAACTCGCGAGATGCGGGAAACCATGATTGGCCCAGTGTCGACGGTGTCGCGATCCACAAGCTCCCGACAGCAATGGCCCAAAGCCGCTACCTCACCCGAGGGGCTCCCCTTCCCCGGCGACTCCGCTACCATCCGCCGAGTGAGTCGCCCCAAGCTGGCCGTGCACGGCCACTTCTATCAGCCTGAGCGCCGCGACCCCTTCAGCGGGGAGATCGCGCCGCAGCCGGCCGCGGCCCCGTANNACAAGCCCAACGCCGAGCGGGGCAACTTGCGCCACATCTCGTACGACCTGGGCCCCACGCTCGCCTCGTGGCTGAAGTCCCACGACGCCGCCACCCATCAGGGGTTCGTGGACTCGGATGCGCCGGCCGGAGTCGACGACCGCGACGGCGGCAACGCCATGGCGCAGTCCTACCACCACGCCATCCTGCCGCTCGCCTCGCTGGCCGATCGGCGCACGGAGATCCGCTGGGGCCTGCGCGACTTCGACCTTCGGTTCGGGCGCCGGCCGACCGGCATATGGCTGCCGGAGACCGCCGTCGACCTGCCGACACTTCGAATCCTGGCCGATGAGAAGGTCAAGTACACAATCCTCGCGCCTTGGCAGGCGGTCGACGGCCGGCTCGACACCGGGCGGCCGTACAGAGTCGAGCTTGGTGGGCGCCGCCAGATCGTGGTCGTGTTCTACGACGCCGCCCTCTCCGCGTCGGCGTCGTTCGAATCGGACGCCACGATGAACGCCGACGCTTTCGCCCGCGACCGGATCCTGCCCAGGTTCTCCGGTCCGGGCTTCCGCGACGGCACTCCGGTCATGGCTCTGATCGCCACCGACGGCGAACTGTACGGCCACCACCAGAAGTTCCGTGACCTCTTCCTGGCACGTCTCGTGAACCCCGGTCCCGACGTCCTCGACCGCGGATTCGACGTCGCCACCGTCGGCCAGATCGTGGCCGACACGCCGACCAGCGCCTTTCTACCGACGCAGATCGCGGAACGGACTTCATGGAGCTGCCACCACGGTGTGCTGCGCTGGACGGCCGAGTGTCCCGACGCAGCCGACGGACGCTGGAAGGGTCCGCTGCGTGCGGCGTTCGAGCGGCTGGCTTCGGCGGTCGACATGGTCGCGGAAGGCCTCGCAGGCGACTTCATGGAACCCACGGCGTTGTGGCGGGCGCGCGACGAATACGTAGACGTGATCTTCGGCGCGCAAACTCCCGACGGGTTCGCGCGCCGCTGGCTCCCGCTGGCCACTTCCGAGCAACGGGAGGGCTTCCTGGTGCTGCTCGAGGCGGAGCGCTGGCGACTGGCGATGTTCGCCAGCGATGGCTGGTTCTGGGACGACCCGGTTCGGCCGGAGACCAAACACGTCATGCTGTGCGCGGCCAAGGCTGCCCGCCTGATCGACGCCGCCGCAGGAACGGATCTCGAAAGGCGCCTGGTCGACGACCTCTCGCTCCTGACCTCGCCCTCGCGTCGCATCGATGGCTCGGCCATCTACCGCGAAGCCCTCACGGACGCCGGCCAGCCGGTCGAAGCCTGACGCTCGGGCCGGCGCCCGGCCCACGTTTCCACGAGCCGCAGCTCGATCCTCGACGACTCAGTATTTCGGGCGGCCGAGAAGGCATTCGGGGACGTGGCCGTGTAGTAGACCTCGTCGGTCGGGGCGATCGACTTCGGGGTCGACGGATCACCGTTCAGGCCACGCAAGGCTGCCCGAAGAACCGGCTCGGGTCCAACGCCCTCCCGTCCCGCCCACCCAACAAGCCCGCATCTTGAACGTGTGTCCGCCTTGACGCGGCCGGCTGATAGACTCGCGCTAGATCGACCGACGCCAGATCGGCTCAGCGCCGGCTCAGCTCGCAGGTTCGGAGAATCCGTGGCATTCGAGTTCCACGTTTCGAAGGCGGCCCGCGCCCGCTACGAGTTCGACCGAGCGCTCTTCGAGACGAGCGGCAACGTCATCGTCCCAGACTTCCCCGCCGCGCGCACCTTCGCCAAACGCATGAACGAGCGCGTCGACACCGCCCGCTACCCCGGCCGCGTCGTTCACGCCGCTGAGCTCAACGCCATGGGGCTGATCGACGAGATCTCGCACCACGCCGTCGAGATCTACCGCCGCACCGTCAACCCGAACGTCATGGCCGACGCGATGGCCGCGCTCGCGCTGAAGCTCGAGCCGGACCGGCTCGATCATGCACTGGCCCGCTTCGTCGAGCAGTTCCCGCCGCTGGCCGTCTATCGCGACGGCCAGGATCCGGCCGTCTACCTGGCGGGCGAGAGCGAGGGCCACCCCAACCGAGAGATCGCGCTTGAAGAGCTGATGATGCTCTGGCTGGCCAACATGAACCCGGCCTTCATGACCTTCGACGAACTGTTCGACGACGCCGATCTGGCCGCCCGGACCGACTACGAGCATCTGATCGCCGGCCTGCAGGAGTTCTTCGATGACCAGCCCGGCTTCGGCCCGGCAGGCAAGTCGTTGATCGCCTTCCTTCGGGCCCCGGCCCTGGCCGAGCCGGATTCGCTGGCGGGCCAGCTTCGCTACATGCGATCCCGCTGGGGCCTGGTCCTGACCAGCTTCCTGGATCGCCTGGTCGTCAGCCTCGATGTCCTCCACGAAGAGGAAGTCGCGCTGTGGATGCGTATGCATCCCACGCCCGGTCCAGCCGGCACGACGCACGGCCCCGGCCTGGGCGGCATCGAGAACGAGTACGAGCGCTTCAGCCGTGACCGCGACTGGATGCCGCGAGTCGTGCTGATCGCCCGAACGACCTACGTCTGGCTGGATCAGCTGTCCAAACGCTACGGTCGCTGGATCCACCGCCTGGACGAAATCCCAGACGAAGAGCTGGACATGCTGTCGCGGCGCGGCTTCACGGGCCTGTGGCTCATCGGCCTGTGGGAACGAAGCAGGGCGTCGCAACGCATCAAGCAGTGGCGCGGCAATCCCGAAGCTGCTGCCTCCGCCTATTCGCTGATGGACTACACGATCGCCGACGACCTGGGCGGCGAAGAGGCATTCCAGCAACTGCGCAACCGCTGCTCGGCGCGGGGCATCCGTCTGAGCTCCGACATGGTGCCCAACCACATGGGCATCGACTCGCGTTGGGTCATCGAGCATCCCGACTGGTTCGTGCAACTGCCCGACCCGCCGTACCCCGCCTACTCGTTCACCGGCGGCAACCTTTCCGACGACGAGCGGGTCACGATCCAGATCGAGGACCACTACTGGGACGCGTCCGACGCCGCGGTCGTGTTCAAGCGAACCGACGCATGGACCGGCGACGTCCGCTACATCTACCACGGCAATGACGGCACGAGCATGCCCTGGAACGACACGGCCCAGCTCGACTACCTGCAGGCCGAAGTGCGCGAGGCCGTCATCCAGACGATCCTCCACGTCGCCCGGCAATTCCCGATCATTCGCTTCGACGCGGCGATGACGCTGGCCCGGCGCCACATCCAGAGGCTGTGGTTCCCGGAGCCCGGCCAGGGCGGCGCGATCCCGTCGCGGGCCGAGCATGCCATCGCCCGTGCCGTCTTCGACGAGCGGATGCCCAACGAGTTCTGGCGGGAGGTCGTGGACCGCGTCGCCGCGGAAGTTCCCGATACGCTGCTCCTCGCCGAAGCGTTCTGGCTGCTCGAGGGCTATTTCGTCCGAACCCTCGGCATGCATCGCGTCTACAACAGCGCNNCGCTATGTCAACTTCATGAGCAACCCCGACGAGCGGACCGCGGTCGACCAGTTCGGCAAGGGCGACAAGTACTTCGGGGTGGCCACGCTACTGGCCACTATGCCGGGCTTGCCGATGATCGGGCACGGCCAGATCGAGGGCTTCGCCGAGAAGTACGGCATGGAATACCGCCGCGCCTATCGCGACGAGAAGCCCGACGACGGCCTGATCGAGCGGCACGAGCGGGAGATCTTCCCCCTCTTCCACCGCCGCCACCTGTTCGCGGACGTGCACGACTTCCTGCTCTACGACGTGTACGACCCGGGCGGCTGGGTGAACGAGGACGTCTTCGCGTATTCGAACCGGGCGGGCGACGAGCGCTCGCTGATCGTCTACCACAACCGCTTCGCCGAGGCTCACGGCTGGATCAAGACTTCGGCCGCCTACTCCGTTCCGGACGATGGCGAGGGGAGTAGTGCGCGGCGGCTGGTGCAGAGGTCGCTCGGCGAAGGGCTCGGACTCCATCCGGACGGTGGCTGGTACACCATCCTGCGCGAACAGCGATCCGGGCTCGAGTTCCTGCGGCGCAGCGAGGATCTGTGCCGCGATGGGATGTTCGTGGACCTGCACGCCTACGGCTGCCAGGTCTTCCTCGACATCCGCGAAATGCAGGATGGATCCGGCCGGCAGCTGGCGCTTCTCGCCGAGCAGCTCGGGGGCGCGGGCGTGGCCAGCGTCGAGGCGGCCCTGCGGGACATGCAACTCGCTCCGCTGCACATGGCGGTTCGCGGGTTGGCCGAGAGCGGCGCGCTCCGGCGATTGACCGAGATCGGGGTGGCGCGAGCCCAGGCGGCCTGCAGCGCTCGGGGTCTTGGCGCGAACGCGGCTGCCTCTCCGGCGGGCGGCCCGACGGACGTGGCAGCGGGCGGCCCGACGGACGTGACAGCAGGCGGCCCGACGGACGTGACAGCGGGCGGCCCGACGGACGTGGCCATGCCGATGCCGGTGCCCGCAACGATACCAACCACGGCGGCCGCTCCCGCCGCAGCCGCTCCCGCCCCGGCCGCTCCCGCCGCGGCCGCTCCCGCTGCGGCCGCCCCGGCGGCCGCAGCCGCCACTCTCGAGGAGACCGACGCGCTTCTGGCCGAGAGCGCCGTGGCTGTGAAGCGGATGCTCCGCGCTCTCGTGGACACGACGGGGGCCGCGGGCGACGTCGACACCGCCACGGCCACTTTCCGACTCGGCGCCGAAGCCTCTCTCGGGCTTCCCGAAGCGGCCGCCGCCGAACGTCTATGCCTCGGGCTGATCGACTCGTCGGCGTGGGTGGCCCTGTTCGGTCGGCTGGCCGGCGAAGCGATCGCCTCGGTCGCCGATCCGGACGGCTCCCGCGGCGACTCCGCCGTCGACGAGCTGGCGCTGGGCCCCGCGCTGGCCGCCGTCTTCCGTGAACTGGGGAAGCACGAAGTAAGCGTCCGGCAAACCATTGCTCTCATGCGGACGCTGCGCCTTCTCCCGCTACCCAGCTCCGTGGCGCATCTTCCGGCGGGCGCTCGAGCCGCGGCGCTGGTGCGGGCGCTCGTGGCCGACGAGTCCGTTCGGTCGTATATCCAGGTCAACGTCTGGGAAGGCGTGAGCTGGTTCNNCCTCGCCCGCGCCGGCGAAGCCTCCGCCTACCAGCTCGACACGCTCGAGGTTGCGGCCGCCGAGGCGGACGCAGGCGGCTAGATCGGCCGGCCTCACGCCCCGAAACGGACCGATCCGCAGGACCTCAGCGCGCATCGTGCCGAATTTCGGTGGGACCGAAACGCAAAGGGCCGAATCGAACCCTCTTGACCCAAGCGAGTTCTCAGCGGCGCTTCGATACCAGCTCTGGCGCCCGCGACCGTAGGGAATGCACCGTCTGGAACCGAATTGGCGGCTTGACGACACTCCAACGGGACGTCCGTGCAGTCACGAACCACCAAACCGGCCGACTGCTTTCGGTCGTACCGAAAAGGCGCAGGATCGGCGCCGGGCCGACGGCGCGAGATCGGGGCACGGCCACGCCCGCGGCGCGGCGGCGC
>PMBR01000004.1 GCA_003152995.1 Chloroflexota bacterium
GCGCTTCTCGCTTCCCTTCTCGCGACGGCGGTGGCGCCGAGCGCGTTTGCATCGACGACAGTCGGTTCTGCTGGCACCGTGCCGGTGGGCGGCACGTCGGGCGTTGCATCCTCATTCCAGTTCTGCGAGAACACCGCAGGCGCATGGCATGCTGGCGGCACCATCTCGGTGACGATCACCGATGCCAACAGCGCCGCGACACTCAGCTTCACCAACGCAACCGGCGGCACCGCCGCGCCGACGATCCCTCTGAATCCAGGCGGGCTCGGTGGCGTGAGCATCGTGTCGGTCGTTGGCAACACCGTGACGGTCAATGTCCCGACCGACGACAACGCGAACGCGCTTTGCTTCACGATTGGGAACCTGTTCATCACGGCTTCCAATGGCGCTGCCACGGGCGGAATCAACGCGACCGCTGGCGGCACGATCTCGGCCAGCACGTATGCGTCCACGACGACGTCGGCGGCAGGCCTCGTCTCTGCCAGTAATGCAGCTGGCACGACGTCCTTCCTCGTCAACGTTACGTCCGCATGCGGCTTCGTGAACGTCGGCACGGCCCCCGGGCCTGCGGGCGACATCCTCGTGGGCGGCACCGACACCGGCGCGGCGGGTACGAGCAGCACCGGAGCCAGCAGCTCGGTGCCAACTACCGGCCAGGAGACCCTGTCCGGTCTTGCCGGCACACCGGTCACCACGGCCGGTATCACGACGGTCACGCAGGCGAACGTGCCGAACTGCTCGGCCACCTCGCTCGCTTCTCCGGGCACCGTCGGGTCGGCGGTCACGCAGACCGCCACCTCGACGAATATCAACCCGGGCCAGCAGAACCAGCAGGGCGGCACCACGCAGATCGTTGAGACCTCGGCGGGCGTCGTCGCGGCCAATGCGGTTCTCACCTTCGCCATCAGCGCGCCCACGTCGGGCGTGACGTTCTCGACCTCGCCGACGGTGACGTCCACCGCGGGCGTGTCCACCACCACTCTGGCCGCCCCGACGGGGCTCGCCGCCGCGGTGCTGACCGGCAATCAGCCGCCCGCGAGCGGCACCGGCACCCTGACGGCCGGGACGTACTACTTCGAAGTCACAACTCGTGGCGCAACTACCGGTGAGACGACGCCGACGGCTCCGGTCTCGGCGACCCTTTCCGGACCCGGCCAGGTCGCCCTCAGCTGGACGGCCGCGTCCGGCTCAGTGGGCGGCTACAACGTGTACGCCTCCGCCCACCTGGTGGGTCCGTACTACGTCCAGAACGCCGCTGCAATCGCGGGGACGACCTACACCGTGAGCGTTCCGCTGCTGACTGTCACAGCGGCACCCACGTCCAACAACTCGAGTCCGCTTGTCTCCGCGCCGACAGGCCTTGGGGCAATCGCCACGGCGAACGTGGCCGCAGGCGCCGCCGGCACCTGGGCCGCTCAGAACTATTTCTTTGAAGTCACCGCCGTGAACGGCAGTGGACAGACGACCGCGTCGGCGCCACTGACTGTCACGGGCGTGGCGACCTCCACACTGTCGCTCACCTGGGGCGCTGTGGCCGGCGCGACGAGCTACAACCTGTACGAGGCAGCCGTGGTCGGCGGCCCGTACGTGTTGGTCGGCAACTTCGTCGCTGCGGCTACGGGCCTGGTCCACACGCCGTACGCGCTGACGTCGACGACCCAGCCTCCTACCGTGAATGGGGCTTTCGTCACGGGCGGCGCACTGCTCTTCGCCAACGGCACCACCGTCAGCCTGTGCACGCTGAATTTCGGCGCCCAGAGCTGCAACGTCACCGTCGGCACGGCTTCGACCGCACCGTCGACTGTGATTCTCTCGAATATCCTTCTTGACGCGGCCAGCACGGTTCCTGCCGGCACGGCCGTGAACGTCAAGGTCACCGGCACGGCGACGGTCAACGTTGTCAGCAACACGATTGCCTACGTTGGTCGCACCATTGCCAGTGTCGGGGCGCAGCCCCAGATCTTCATCGGATTCAACGGCCAGAACAGCGGCATGATCACGCTGACTGAGGCGGGATCAGGCTTCTTCCAGGCCAGTGGTGTCAACGATGCCTTCGGCATCTGCATCAACTCCGGGGAGACCTTCACGTACGCCCCGTGGGCGCTCGTGACGCCGACGACGGCCGGTGGTCTACTGCTCCTCAACACCAGCAACTCGACATCGGCAACGCAGCTCGCCGGCACGCTCGCCACGGTGGGCGGCAAGTCGTGCGCATTCTGGTCCATCTACGCGGCCTCGACCGTCGCCTCCACGATCAACATCGTTGGCGCCACGGCGACCGCTCCGCTGGCCGCCGGTGCAACGAACGGCCCGACCCTCAGCGTGGGCAGCCAGCTGCTTCCCGGCACGACCCAGATGGACGTGCTCGTTGGCAGCCAGACGGATGTCACGCTTGATCACGCGGCGGCGGTCACGACCGTCGCTTCCAACGCCACGCGCGTCTACAAGAGCGGCGTCACCGTGACGGCGCTCCCGCCGATCCCGTTCATCGCGCAGGGCGCGACGGATGCGCTCGGCGGCAACCTCCAGCTCATGGAGACGCTCAACGGGCAGTTCCTGGCCGGTGAGGACATCTGCGTCGCAATCCTGCCGCGGGCGTCCAACTTCTTCATCCAGGACACGTCCCTCAACACCGGGAACAGCGGTCTCCTGCCAACCATCACGACCAACTACGCCACGACAGGCCTGTTGGCCGGCACGGTGGCCAAGGCGGGTTGCAGCACGAGCAACTTTGACACCCTAACGGTGTCTGATTTCAATGCTCACGGCTTCAGCCTCACCGCGGCCAACTCCTTCGAGTTCATGGTCTCCCAGCAGGCCACCAATGGCCTGGGCCAGATCACCATCAACAACATCCACTACACCACGACCCCTGATGCGGTGAACGGTCCCGTGCAGGTCCTCGTGTTCAGTGAGAACGCCAACGCGCTCAACGCCACCGGCGGCGTGGCGTTCCAGCAGACCGTCTCCAACGCGACCGTCGGCACCGCGCCGGCCGTTGCTGCGGTCACTACTTCAGGCACCGCGCTCGGCGCCACCAAGGTCGGGCCCTTCACGGTCGCGACGAAGGTGGCCAAGCTGGGCAAGTACGTNNCCACGAAGAACTCCGCTGGAAAGTGGAGTGCCTTCACCCTGTTGACCGCCCGAACGGTTGACGCCTCCGGAAACGCGTACTTCTGGTGGAAGACCTCCAGCAAGGCGTGGATCTCCGTCCGCGGCGGCTACCTCGGGACCCTGAGCGTGGCCACCCAGGCACGCTGGCTTTGACTTCGTAGCAGTGACGGCACCGACCCCGTGAGGGGTTAGCGCCGAAC
>PMBR01000077.1:0-2826 GCA_003152995.1 Chloroflexota bacterium
GAGGCCGGCGTCCGCAATCTCGAGCGTGAGATCGCGAACGTCATGCGCAAGGTCGCTCGGGCCGTGGCCGAGGGCCGCAAGCGCAAGACCGTTGTCGACCTCAAGAGACTCGTCGAATACCTGGGGCCGCAGCGCTTCGAGTATGGCGAGCTCGAGTCCGAGGACCAGACGGGCGCGGCGACGGGCCTGGTCGTGACCGAGGTCGGCGGCGACGTGATCGCCATCGAAGTCACGCTCATGGAAGGCAAGGAGGACTTCATCCTCACCGGCCAGCTCGGCGAGGTGATGCGAGAGTCCGCCCGGGCCGGACTATCGTGGATCCGGGCCCACGCTTCGGACCTCGGCATAAAGCGCGAAGTCTTCGAAAGGAACACCCTCCACATCCATGTCCCGGCCGGAGGCATCCCCAAGGACGGCCCGTCCGCGGGAATCACGATGGCCACGGCCATGATCAGCGCGTTCACCTGCATCCCCGTCCGCAAGGACGTAGCCATGACCGGCGAGATCACCCTGCGCGGCAGGGTCCTGCCGATCGGCGGTCTGAAGAGCAAGATCCTGGCCGCCCACCTCTCCGGCGCCAAAATGGTCATCCTGCCGCGCAAGAACGAGAAGGATCTGCGGGACATCCCCGAGGAGATCCGCAAGCAGATCAAGCTCGTTCTCGTCGACAACATGGACCAGGTCCTCGAGGCGGCTCTCCGGCGCAAGCCGATGCCGCTCAGCGCCGAACCCGGCAAGGTTGCCGGGGGTGGCAAGGAACCCGAAACGGAAACTGGCCCCGAAAGCCTGGTCCGGCCCGGGTTCCCGCGACCTCCCGTCGATCAGCCGCCGGCCATGGCCAACGTCGAACCGGGCCTGGCACTCTGGTCAGTCGAGTAGCGGTCCAAGAACTGAGTCAGATAGGTCGGCCGGCGGAAACGCCGGCCGACTGCTGACAATCCCGGAAGGGCCGCCGATCGTCCCCCGGCGGGCAGCGAGACAATCGAATATGGCTGTCGCGCTCGACGTCTTGCCCGAGCGGCGACCAACAAAGATCGAGTGGGGCCCATGGAATACAAGGACTACTACAAGACCCTGGGGGTCGACCGCAAGGCCACGGCTGCGGATATCAAGAAGGCGTACCGGAAGCAGGCCCGCGAGCTTCACCCTGACCGGAATCCCGGGGACAAGACGGCCGAGCGCCGGTTCAAGGACGTCAACGAGGCCCACGAGGTCCTGGCCGACCCGAAGAAGCGCCAGCAGTACGACATGCTCGGCTCGAACTGGGACCAGTACTCCAGGGCGGGCGGGTCGAGTGGTGGCGCGAGTGGCGGGGCCGCCGGCAATCGGTATGGGGCCGGTGCCGGCGATCCATTTGGGCCGGGCGGTCCATTCGCCGGCTATGCCCAGCAGGCCGGCGGGGGCAACGTCCGATACGAGTTCACCGGCGGCGGGTCAGAGGACTTCTCGGACTTCTTCCGGATGTTCTTCGGCGGCGCCGATACGGCGGCATCAGCGGCCGGCTCGAGGGCCGCCACCGGCACGGCAGAGGCCGCCGGCCCCGCGTCCGGTCGGACCGGCCGCGGCAAGCCGGCCGGGGGAACCCGACGGGGCAATCCTCTCGACGACCTGTTCGGGCGGCTCCACGGCGACGCGGCCGGGGCCAGGACCGCCGAGTCGCCGAACGATGGAGGCCGCGACGGCCGGGCCACCGGGCGAGTGCACCACGGCGACGATGCCGAGGTGGAGATCGACCTGAGCCTGGAGGAGGCCTTTCACGGTTCCGCGCGGCTTGTTCAGGTCGGCGATCGGCGCCTGGAAGTGAAGGTGCCACGCGGCGTAGAGACCGGCAGCAAGATCCGCCTTCGCGGCAAGGCGGGCTCCGGCGACGACGCCGGCGACCTGTACCTCGTGACCAGGATCCGGCCCCACTCCGTCTTCACGCGGAGTGGCGCGGACCTGACCCGCGAGCTGCCCATCACTCTCGGCGAGGCGCTGCTCGGCGGCGAGGCGGGGGTCGAGACGCTGGGCGGCCGCGTGGTTCTGACGATTCCGCCGGGCACGCAGCAGGGCCAGACTTTCCGTCTTGCGGGCAAGGGGATGCCGCGCCTCAAAGGCGAAGGCTCGGGCGACCTGTACGCCAAAGTGAAAGTCGTGCTCCCCGGCAAGCTGGAGGGCAAGCAGCGCGAGGCCGCAGAAGAGTTCCTCCGGCAGATCGTGCAACCCAACCCACGCAACAGCTGATTTCCGGGGCCCCCGTGAGCGCGCGGCGGGCACCGGCCAGGGCCGCGAGGCCCAATGAGAGAAGTCAATGAACCTCGATCGCTTCACCCAGAAAGCCCAGGAATCAATCGTCGCGGCCCAGCGTCTGGCCGAGGAGCTCGACAGCCCCGTTCTCGATTCGGAGCATCTCCTCGCCGCGCTCGTGGAGACGGACGATGGCATCCCGGCCGAGACGCTGCGGCGCCTCGGCGTGGACGTGCCGGCTTTCCGCGGGGAGCTGGCAGCGGTCCTGGGCAAGCGAGCGAGGATCCAGGGCGGTTCGCTCAGCGCGGACCCGCGGGTTCGGCATGTGATCGAGCGGGCATCGGACGAGGCCAAGCGGCTCAAGGACGACTACGTTTCAACGGAACACCTGCTCCTCGCCATCTCCGAAGGCGGCGGCGACGCCCAGGCGCTGCTCGACCGCCACGGGGCGAACAAGGAAGCCATCCTCCAGGCACTGGTCAGCGTCCGGGGCAGCCAGCGCGTGACCAGCCCCAACCCGGAATCAACGTACCAGGCCCTGGAGAAGTACGGCCGCGACCTTACGGCCGAGGCTCGGGCCGGCAAGCTCGACCCGGTCAT
>PMBR01000077.1:2858-3043 GCA_003152995.1 Chloroflexota bacterium
GTCATCTCTCTGGACCTGGGCGCGCTGATCGCCGGGGCCAAGTTCCGCGGCGAGTTCGAGGAGCGTCTCAAGGCCGTCCTGCGCGAGATCAAGGAATCCGAGGGCCGGATCATCCTCTTCATCGACGAACTTCATACGGTCGTTGGTGCCGGCGCAGCCGAGGGCGCGATGGACGCCTCGAACCT
>PMBR01000077.1:3151-3918 GCA_003152995.1 Chloroflexota bacterium
GACCTGATGGACGAGGCGGCCAGCCGTCTCCGGATGGAGATCGATTCGATGCCGATCGAGCTGGACGAGCTCGAACGCCGGCGCATCCAGCTCGAGATCGAACGCGAAGCGCTGCGCAAGGAAAAGGACGAAGCCTCGAAGGCGCGACTGGAGGTTCTCGAGCGCGAGCTTGCCGAGGTCGGCGAGGAAGCCGCGGCCATGAAGCAGCGCTGGCAGGTCGAGAAGGACGCCATCTCAGCCATCCGGGCTACCAAGTCCGAGATCGAGGCGCTCCAGGTTCGAATCGAGCAGGCGGAGCGCGAGGCCGACTTCGGCACCGCCGCCCAGCTCAAGTACGGCACGCTGCCCGAACTCCAGGCGCGGATGAAGGAGCAGGAAGCGGCCATCGGCGCGCTTTCGGGCCCCAACCGGCTGCTCAAGGAAGAGGTCACGGCGGATGACATCGCCGAGATCGTGTCCGCCTGGACGGGCGTGCCGCTGACCAAGCTTCTCCAGGGCGAGACCTCCAAGCTCGTCCACATGGAAGACCGGCTCCACGAGCGCGTCGTCGGCCAGGAAGAGGCGATCCAGGCCGTCTCCGACGCGGTCCGTCGCGCTCGCTCCGGGCTCAAGGATCCGCGCCGACCGATCGGGTCGTTCCTGTTCCTGGGGCCGACGGGCGTCGGCAAGACGGAACTGGCGAGGGCTCTGGCGGAGTTCCTCTTCGACGCCGCCGCCGCGATGGTCCGCATCGACATGAGCGAGTACATGGAGAAGTTTTCCGTGTC
>PMBR01000062.1 GCA_003152995.1 Chloroflexota bacterium
ACCTTCTGGAAGACGATGGTGTTGTTGGGCTTCTGGTAGATCGCCTCGGAGAGGTCCTTGCCGACCTTGTTCTTGTCGATGTCGAAGGCGGCCACGAACTCGATGTCGCGGACGTGGTAGCCCCCGAGGTTGACGTGCATCAGACCCGGGATGAAGTCGGTCTCCGCCGCGTTCTCGTAGTAGTAGCGGCCNNCAGTTGCCGACGCCGACGATGGCGACCCGGATCTTCTTGCCCTTCTCTGCCTTGGCGGGGCTTACCGCCGGCGCCGTCTCGTGCGCGGCGTCGCTGCTGATCTTCTCGCTCACTGTTCTCTGTGCTCCTCTATGCGAAGCTGCGTACGGACGTGCCAGGTTGTCAAAACAACGGGCCTTTATATAAAGGCTCGTTGATGCTAGGACCGGCGCTCCCGTCTGTCAAGGCGGCCACAAGCTGCTCGGGCGCTGTGTCCGCGATCACGCGATCGGCAAAGACCGCCGCGCGGCGGTGAGGGGGCGGTCAACGGCGATTCGGTCGTGGCGATCGTACCGTCGTAGTCCACCGGGAGGCCAGCGGTGGCTGCCCGGGCCGCAACGGCGGGACGGATAGCGGCGTGGCTGCATGGCCGAGAGGCGCCAGAGCGCGGCCCCGCGGACGAGCTCGGATGGCATGACGGGAGGATCCGGCCGCCGGCGTCTAGCCGACGGCCTGGGCAAGGCGATGCGAACGCGCCACCAGGATGCCGGCCACGATGACCAGGCCGCCGATGACCTGACCCAGGACGATCGCCTCGCCCAAGAAGAACCAGGCCATCACCACCGCGAAAGCCGGAACCAGGAACTGGAAGAGCATCACACGCGTCGGACCGAGCACCTTGATCGCCGCGAAGAGAACGACGTTCGCGGCGGCGGCCGGCACCAGGGCGCAGTAAGCGAACAGGCCCACGATCCCGAAACTGACGTGCGACACGTCGAACTGCGGGGCTTCGAGGAGCGCCAGCGGCAACATCCCTAGACAGCCGAAGCCGATCGCCCAGGTCGCCGTCCGCAGCGGCGAGTGGCGTTGCAGAACCGGAGCCCCGAACGACACGTAGCAAGCCCACAGGACGGTCGCCAGGAGAGTCATGAGGTCGCCACCTGACGCTCCCGTCAGCCCAAAGCCGTGCGTGGCCGCGACTATGCCCACCGCTCCGCAGAACGAGACGGCGGCGCCGATCGCCTTGGCCGGCGAGAGCTTGTCGGATCCGACCGCGGCGGCGATGAGAATCGTCGAGACCGGCGTCGCGGCGGTCAGAAGAGCCGAGTTGGCGGCTGTCGTCTGCCCCAGAGCCGAGACCCACAGGTCCTGGTACAGGCCGAACCCGGCCAGTCCAAGCAAGGCTATCGGGATCACGTCGCGGCGCGGAAGAGAGATGCTCCCTTCACGCCATCGCAGTAGCGCAAGAAGCACCAGAAACGCCGCCCCGAACCTGGCGAAGGCGAAGACGATCGGCGGCACATCGGCGATGGCGGCCTTGACCGCGACCACGTTGGCTGCCCAGGTCACCATGACCAGCAGCGCGGCCGCCTCTGCGCCGAGGCGGACTCTGGCGCTCGGGGCGGCTCCGTTCGTGGGGAAGGGCGCGCGGATCGTCGGGTCCGGTGTCACGCGAATGGGGCCGTCGCTATCAGAGGGTAGACACGCAATCGCCCGGGCCTGCGGCCCGGGCGACCGGCTCAGAGCGTCGGGGACCTGTGTCAGACGTTGTCCTGGTCCAGCTCGAGCGACTCCTCGTCGCCCTCTTCGGTGAGCTTGAGCCAGACGAACAGACCCGCCAGGACGATCAGCGGGATGATCACGAGCGCGGCGAGCGTGACCAGCACAAGCACCATCAGAATCTTCAGGACCTTCATGGGCCTACCTCACATACCCTGTGGATCTATCGCTCGGCCTGATCAGGCCCCGGGCTGGGGCTTGGCCGCCTTCTCGCCTCTGAAATCTGGAGCCGTGGCGATCAGAGACTCAACCTCGTCACGCGTGAACTCCGCGATCACGTGCCGGCTACCGGTCTGAGTCCACATCAGCAGGCGCAGCACGAAAGCGCCGTCCTGCTCGAAGAAGAAGATGTCGCGCGGCTTCTGCTCGTCGACATATCGACCGACTACACGAAACGCCTGCTCATAGTAGCCCGCCTGCCCCCAGGTGACTGCGCGCTGCTGATTGTCGCGCCTGGAGTGCCCCTCCTCCATGAACCGAGCGATGTCGTCGTCCAGGAACGTGAAGGTTTCTTTGGTCTGCTGGCCCAGATGTTCTGACCAGACGCCGCTGGAAGCCGTCTCCACCACCATCCCCTGAACCACGAAACCGTCGGGGGCCTCCACCAGCAGGACTTCTTTCATGCCGCGCTGGTCGAGGAAGGAGCCAACAGAGCGCAACACTTCCTCGTAGTTCTGGCGAGGACTGCCATCGTAGATACGCATCTGCTTCCTCGCGTTCCGCGCCTGTTTCCAGATCGCGGGGGTGGATCCACACTGGCGGCAGCGCCCGACTTTCCCGTCGGCGGCGCGACCCAGGAACCGAGTGTACCAGCCTCTTTCGCTGGAGCAACAAGGTTTGGCTCAGAGTAGTCCCCCTTCGCCCCGGGTTTTGGGCTCAGTCGGTCGGCAATGGTCGCCCCTGCGCCTGCCATAGCTAAAGCTGCTGCTGGCGGGACGAGCCGACTCGCCCGCCGCTTGCAGGTAACTCCTGTCCGTGGTTCCTCGGCCGCAGGCCGATAGAATGGCTTCGTTCAACGGGCTTGGAGCGAACGATCCACGGAGATCGGCCGCTTGAGCCCACCTCGAGGACGGTCCGAATCCGCTGAGCTACAGCCGCCTGCATGGATCGATCCTCTCGGCGAGCGCAGTCTGACCCTGTCAGCCGCGTCTCGCGGCCACGGCGCCGAGCTGGCGCAAATCAGCATTGCACAAGAGATCGGGAGCACAAGTCGAATGACGGAAGTGGCCGGGACGCTGGACCAGCTTGCGATCAACACCATCCGGACCCTTTCCATGGACGCCGTCCAGAAGGCCAACTCGGGCCATCCGGGCGCGCCGATGGGGATGGCGCCGATGGCCTACACGCTGTGGACGCGCTTCCTGCGCCACGCTCCCGACGATCCGAGCTGGCCGAACCGCGACCGCTTCCTGCTGTCGGCCGGCCATGCCAGCATGTTGCTGTACTCGCTGCTCTATCTGACCGGCTACGGCCTCACGATCGAGGATCTGCAGTCGTTCCGCCAGTGGGGCTCGCTTACGCCCGGCCACCCCGAGCACGGACACACGAAAGGTGTCGAGGCGACGACCGGCCCGCTGGGCCAGGGCTTCGCCAACGGCGTCGGCATGGCGATCGCCCAGCGCCGGCTGGCGGCCGAGTTCAACCGGCCCGGCCACAACCTGATCGACCACTTCGTTTACGTCATCTGCTCCGACGGCGACCTTCAGGAAGGGATCACGGCCGAGGCCGCGTCGCTGGCGGGTCATCAGAAGCTGGGCAAGCTCGTCTATCTCTACGACGACAACCACATCCAGCTCGACGGGCCGACCGCGATGGCCTTCTCGGACAGGACCCTGGAGCGCTTCGACTCCTACGGCTGGCACACGGTCCGGGTAGAGGACGGCAACGACGTGGAGGCAATCGCGGCCGCCATCGAGGCGGCGCGCGCCGATGAGCGTCCCAGCTTGATCGCGGTCCGGACGCACATCGGCTACGGCGCACCGACCAAACACGACTCCCAGAAGGCGCACGGCGCGCCGCTGGGCGAGGAGGAAGTGCGCGGCGCCAAGCTGGCCTACGGGTGGGACCCAGACAAGCACTTCTTCGTTCCCGACGAGGCGCTGGCCCTGTACCGCGAGGCCGTTCCGGCCGGTCGGAAGCTCGTCGCGGGGTGGAACGAGGCGCTGGCCCGCTACGCCGGCGACTTCCCGGCCGAGGCTGCCGAGCTGGAGCGGCGTCTGGCCTGCAAGCTCCCCGACGGCTGGGAGGCGGTCCTCAAGAGCTACCCCGCCGGCGACGGCCCGGCGACGCGCAAGGCCGGTCAGGAGGCGATCAACGCCCTTGCTGGCTCGCTGCCGGAGCTGTTCGGCGGCTCGGCGGACCTGTCCGAGTCGAACCTGACCGACATCGCGGGAGCCGGCATCCTCGAGGCCGAAACGCCGCTCGGGCGCAACATCCGTTTCGGCGTCCGCGAGCACGCCATGGGCGCCATCACCAACGGCATTGCCCTGTACGGCGGCTTCCTGCCCTACTGCGCCACGTTCCTGACCTTCAGCGACTACATGCGCGGCTCGGTTCGATTGGCCGCCATGCAGAAGCTGCGCCAGATCTACGTCTGGACCCACGACTCCATCGGCGTGGGCGAGGACGGCCCAACTCATGAGCCGGTCGAGCACATCGCGGCAATGCGGATCATCCCCAACATGACCGTCTTCCGACCCGGCGACGCCAACGAGACGATGGCGGCCTGGGCCTGCGCGGTTGACGTCTCCGAGGGGCCCACGGCGCTGATGCTGACCCGCCAGGCGCTGCCGGTCCTGGCAGGCACCGCCGAGAAGGCACGTGCCGGAGTGGCGAAAGGCGGCTACATCCTGCGCGACGCTTCCGGCGACGCCGCGCGGCCGGACCTGATCCTGATCGGCACCGGCTCGGAGCTGCAGCTGGCCATGGTGGCGGCCGAAGCGCTGGAGAAGGAAGGCATTCGGACCCGCGTCGTGAGCCTGCCGTCCTGGGAGCGTTTCGAGGCGCAGGACGCCGCGTACCGAGAAGCGGTCCTGCCGCCGGCCAGCCGCAAGCGTGTCACGATCGAGGCCGAGGTCCCCTTCGGCTGGGAGCGCTACGCGGGAGACGAAGGTGTCGTGTTCGGCCTCGACCGGTTCGGCGCCTCGGCTCCGGTCGGGCAGATCTTCGCCGCCTTCGGTTTCACCGCCGCGCGGGTTGTCGAGATCGGTCGAAATGTCGTCCGCGACGGGCTGCACGGTCGGGTCCTGGCAACAGCCGCCGACGCGGGCACGCATTGACGGAGGAGACCGATGCGCATCGCACTTGCCGGTGACCATGCCGGCGCGGAACTCAAGAACGAGCTGCTGACGCGCCTTGCGCCCCTGGGCCACGAGCTGATCGACCTCGGCGGCGACGGCAGTGACCCCGACGACGATTACCCGGACTACAGCCTCGCGCTCGCACGGGCAATCCTCGACGGTCGGGCGGACCGCGGCATCCTGGTCTGCGGCAGCGGTGTCGGAGCCTCGATCGCCGCGTCCAAGATGCCGGGCATCCGTGCCGGACTGTGTCATGACTACTACTCCGCGGGCCAGGGTGTCGAGCACGACGACATGAACGTGCTGGCCCTCGGGGCCCGGGTCATCGGCGTGGAGACCGCCGTCTCCTGCGCCACGGCCTTCCTGGCGGCCACTTTCAGCGGCGCGCCGCGCCACGTCCGCAGGGTCGGAAAGATTCGAGCCATCGAGCAGGAGGCCGCGCGCCTGGAAGCGGCCCATAACAGCCAGAGAGGCGGCGCGGCAATCGAGCCGGCGTCGCGGCCCTGAGTCGCCACCACCTGTTGCCACTACCTGATAGACATGAGGCTGCCGCAATGACCGAAACCAAGGGATCTGGCTCGCTGGCTCTCGATCTGACCCTCGACGACGCCGCGCTGGATGCGGCTCTGACGGCGGCATGCGCAACAGCACGCAGCGAGAACTGGGCCGACCGAGCCATCGGCCGGCGCGATCCGAGCGTCTGGTCGGCCGAGGAGATCGTCCAGCGGGCCATTTCGACGCGGCTGGGCTGGCTCGAGGCGCCATTCCACTTCTCGGACGAGACGGGCGAGCTTGTGGCCTTCGCCGGGGCCATCCGCGACGAGGGATTCACCACGGCGGTGCTGGGCGGGATGGGCGGAAGCAGCCTCGCGCCTGCGCTCCTGGCGCAGGTTTTCGGGTCCGCGCCGGGAGCCACGCCCGTCCGCGTGCTGGATTCGACCGACCCGGTGGCAGTGGCGGCGACGCTGGACGACCTGGACCCCACCCGCACCCTCTTCATCGTCTCCACCAAGTCCGGCACCACGGCCGAGTCGCTTTCATTCCAGGCATACCAGTGGGAGCGGATCGCGGCCGCCCTCGACGCGGCGGGCGTCGGCCGGCCGACGCAGCCGGGCGACTTCATGGTCGCGATCAGCGACCCGCAGAAGAGCGTGGAGTCGATCCCCCATCACGACCACCTGCGGGAGGTGTTCCTCAACCCGCCGGACGTGGGCGGGCGGTACTCCGCCCTGACGTATGTCGGTCTCGTTCCCGGCGCGCTGCTGGGCCTCGACCTGGACGAGTTGCTCCTTCATGCCCGCGAGATGGTGGTGGCGTGCGGCCAGTCCGATCCAGCGGCCAACCCCGGCCTGGCACTGGGACTGGCCATGGGCGTCTTCGCCAGGGGCGGACGCGACAAACTGACCTTTGTGATCGACCGCGAGCTGGCCGCCTTCGGACCGTGGGTCGAGCAGCTGATCGCCGAGAGCACCGGCAAAGCGCCGATCCACTCCGTGGATGGGCGAGGCGTCGGCGTCGTTCCGGTGGACGGCGAGCCGCTCGGCGCGGCGTCCGCGTACGGCAACGATCGCGTCTTCGTGCGCATCACGCTGGCCGGTTCGGCCGGGCCCGATCCGTCCATCGGTTCGAACGTCGACGCTCGCCTCGGAGAGCTGGCCGCGGCCGGCCACCCGGTGATCCGCATCAACGTCGGCTCGAAGATCGAGATTGGCGCGGAGTTCGTGCGCTGGGAGATCGCCACGGCGCTTTCGGGCGCCGTCCTGAAGATCGACCCATTCGACCAGCCCAACGTCGAGGAAGCGAAGACCAACACCCGCGCCGTGATCGCCTCCTTCGAGACCGGCGATGGGCCCGCCGCAGTGCCCGGCGACGCGGCCGTGAGCGTCGCGGATGAGACCGCTCTCGAGGCGGCGCTCCGGAGCGCCCTGACCCACCTCTTGCCGAACGGCTACGCCTCGATCCAGGCATACGTGGCCCAGACCCCGGATCGAGACGCCGCTCTGGCCCGCATCCGCACTCTCCTGAGGGACGAGACCCACCGGGCCACCACCGTGGGCTACGGGCCGCGCTTCCTCCACTCCACGGGCCAGCTGCACAAGGGCGGCGCCCCGATCGGCTGGTTCCTGCAGCTGGTGGCCGAACACCACGAGGATCTCGAGATCCCGGGTAAGCCGTACACCTTCGGCCAGCTCATCGACGCGCAGGCGATCGGCGACGCTCGGACGCTCGGCGACCACAAGCTGCCGGTCC
The DNA here is from genome assembly GCA_003152995.1 of Chloroflexota bacterium. Classification (GTDB taxonomy): domain Bacteria; phylum Chloroflexota; class Limnocylindria; order Limnocylindrales; family CSP1-4; genus Fen-1039. The sequence goes on from PMBR01000062.1 coordinate 7,282, forward strand.
TCCGGATCAATCTTGGAGGAGACCCCGACGCCGGCCTGGCCGCCCTCGGGCGAGCCCTTGCCGCAGCGCTCAAGGTGGCGTAAGCCATGGACCTGGGCTTCATCGGACTCGGCCGCATGGGCGCCAACATGGTCCGTCGCCTGCTCCTCGACACGCACCACATCGTTGCCTACAACCGTACCGCGGAGAAGACTCGCGAGATCATGACTGAAGGCGCCGACGGCGCTTTCTCTCTCCGTGAGCTGGTCGGGAAGCTCGAAACACCGCGTGCGGTGTGGGTCATGGTTCCGGCGGGAGACGCCACGGAAGCGACGATCGACGAGCTGCTCACGCTTCTCGAGCCGGGCGACACGATCGTCGACGGCGGCAACTCCAACTTCCACGACTCGGTGCGGCGTCACGCGAAAGTGGCCGGGCACGGTGTCAATTTCGTGGATGCGGGCGTTTCGGGCGGGATCTGGGGTCTGCAGATCGGGTACTGCCTGATGGTCGGTGGCGAGCCCGAGCCGGTGAAGCGACTCGAGCCGATCTTCCGCTCTCTCGCCCCCAAGGACGGCTATCTCCACGCCGGCGGCCCGGGTGCCGGGCACTACGTCAAGATGATCCACAACGGCATCGAGTACGGGATGATGCAGTCCTACGCCGAAGGCTTCGAGATCCTCCACGCTTCGGACTTCAAGCTGGACCTGGCGGCCATCGCCGACCTATGGAACCACGGTTCGGTGGTTCGGTCGTGGCTGCTCGAACTGGCGGCCTCGGCCTTCTCGCAAGACCAGGACCTGACGCACCTGAGGGGCTGGGTCGCCGACTCGGGCGAAGGTCGATGGACCGTCCAGGAAGCGATCGACAAGGACGTCCCGGCGCCGGTCATCACCCTCTCGTTGCTCAACCGCTTCCGCTCGCGACAGGACGACAGCTACCAGGCCAAGGTGCTCGCCGCTCTGCGGAACGAGTTCGGCGGCCACCCGGTCAAGACAGAGTGACAACCGGATTTCGCCCCAGTCATGGCCGCGCCGACCGGCACTGCGGCGCCGACCGGCAGTGCCGCGGCTTCGCCCGATGAGCCCGGCGCGCGTTCCCGTGCCGGAGCCTCCGGCGCGGACCGCCCGCCAGCTGCGGGAGGCCACGTCGTCCGCGCTTCGGCGTCGCCGTGCCGACGACCTCAACCCGCTCCGTCGCGGGCTTCGTCTGGAGCGAGTGCCGGACCCGTGCAGCTTCGTTCTGTTCGGCGCCACCGGCGACCTGGCCCACCGAAAGGTGATGCCGGCCATCTACCAGTTGTGGCGGACGAACCTGCTTCCGGCCGAGTTCAGCCTGGTGGCAGTGGCCCGCCGACCGTACACCGACGAAGCGTTCGTGGCCGAGGTCCGCGCCTCGGTGGAGGCGCATTCACGAGTCCAGCCGATCGACGAAGACGCCTGGGCAGAACTGGCAAAGCGGATCACCTACCAGCAACTCGACTTCGGCGGCGATGCCGGCTTCGATCGATTGAGCAAGCGGCTGGATGAGCTGGATGCCGAGCGAGGCACCGCCGGAAATCGGCTCTTCTACCTGGCCACGCAGCCCTCACAGGTGACCGAGATCGTCCACCAGCTGGGCCGCGTAGGGCTCGACCACGAATTGCGGGGCGCGGGCTGGCGCCGCGTCGTGGTCGAGAAACCGTTCGGGCGGGACTATGAGTCGGCTCGCCGGCTGAATCACGAGCTGGCCAAGGTCTTCCGCGAGTCGCAGGTGTACCGCATCGACCACTACCTCGGCAAGGAGACCGTCCGCAACCTTCTCGTCTTCCGCTTCGGGAACGGCATCTTCGAGCCGGTCTGGAACCGCAGCTACGTCGACCATGTCCAGATCACGGTTGCGGAGTCGCTCGGCGTGGAGAGTCGCGGCGCCTTCTACGAGGAGACCGGCGCCAGCCGCGACATCCTCCAGAACCATCTGCTGCAGTTGATGACGCTCGTGGCGATGGAGCCGCCGTCCTCATTCCACGCCGACGCCCTGCGCGACCAGAAACTCCAGGTTCTGCGCGCAATTACGACGCCGGACATCGAACACGTCCGCCACGACGTGGTGCGCGGGCAGTACGGCTCCGGCTGGGTCGAGGGCGTGGCCGCCGCCGGCTATCGCGAAGAACCCGAGGTGGACCCCGAATCCGAGACGGAAACGTACGTCGCCGGCCGGTTCACGATCGACGATTGGCGCTGGAGCGGCGTGCCTTTCTACCTTCGAGCCGGCAAACGGCTGCCGAAGCGCGCCACCGAGATCGCGATTCAGTTCAAAGAAGTGCCGCTGCCCCTGTTCCGCGACTCCAACGGTGACCCGGCGCCCAACGTGCTGGCGATGCGAATCCAGCCCGACGAGGGCATCATGCTCCGCTTCGCGGCCAAGGTGCCGGGGCTGGGTCTGGACGTCCGAACGGTCAACATGGATTTCGACTACGGGACGTCGTTCGCGGTCGACTCGCCGGACGCGTACGAAACCCTGATCCTCGACGCCCTTCTCGGCGACGCCTCGCTCTTTACCCGGGCCGACGAAGTTGAAGCGGCCTGGTCGGTGGTCACGCCGATCATCGAAGGCTGGGCGACGATGCTGGCCCCGCGGTTCCCCAACTACGCCGCCGGAACCTTTGGACCGGAGGCTGCGGACGAGTTGATGCAACGGGACGGGCGCCGATGGCGCCGAATCTGAAGTCACCCGGGGTCCTGCACTCGGTGCCCGACATCGAGCGCGCACTGGCTCACCTCTGGGCCGGCGCGGCCGCTCACCGAGGCGAAGGCGAGCGTCACGTCGCCGCGCGCTCGAGCGTGCTCAACCTGGTCGTCGTTGCGGGGCGCCGGGAGACGGCCGAGCATTGCGCCGCGACGATCGAGGCCACTGCCGGACGCCATCCGTCGCGGTCGCTGATCCTGTCCGCGCTGGACATGGAAGGCCGGCCCGGTCTCGACGCTACCATCGGGACGGTCTCGGTGGCCACCGAGGAGGGGACGACCCAGTCCGGGGCGGAGACCGTCTACGTGACCGTCCATGGCCCCACCAGCAACCACCTGGCATCGATCATCGTTCCCTTGCTCGTCCACGATCTGCCGGTTGCGCTGTGGTGGCCGCGCGAACCCCAATTCGACACGCACCGGGCCGATCGGCTGCTGCCGATCGCCGATCGCCTCATCGTCGATGGCTCTTCCTGGTCGGGCGACGGTCTGGATCGTCTCGCCGCGATGGCTCGCGTGACGCAGGGCCGCCGGCTTTTCGTCGCTGATTTCGCGCTGCTCCGCCAGGCCCGCTGGCGCGAGGCGCTCGCGTCCTTCTACGACCTGCCGGACCTTCGGCCGCACCTGAGGGCGGTTCGGTCGATCACCGTCGAGTTCGCGGCCCCGGAAGAGGACGATCCTTCAGGGCTGACCAACATCGTGCGACCCGTCTACCACGTGGCCTGGCTGGCTTCCCGGCTGGGCATGAACGTCGTCGCCCCGATGCGCCGGCTTCCGGACGGCAGCCGCGTCGCAACCCTGCGCCAGGGCGATCATGCGGTAGCGGTCCAGTGGCGCCCCGTTTGCTCGGACCTGGGCGAAGGATCTACCGCCAGAGTAGAGATCGTGTCGCGGCTGCGCGGCGCGGAACTCGTGGGCGACGTGACCGCGGGCGATTGCACCGTGGAGGTCGCCCTCCACGACAAGGGGCGCGAGCGTGTCAGACGTACCTACCAGGCGCCCCGGCTTGGGGAGGTAGACCTGCTCGAGCGCGCGTTGGAAGATAGCGTCAGCGATCTGGTCGCAGGCGATGCACTGGCCATGGCCGGCCGTCTGATCGCCGCGGAGCCGACGCCGCGCGGAGCCGTCGAAAGGCGCAGGAGCCGCGACCATGACTGAGCACGAGCCGGACCTGCCTCCGGCGACCGAACTGCTGGCCGGCGCGAGCGTCTCGGGCCTGCCGACTCCCAACCGGGGCGAGCCCGAGTTGATCGTGGTGGCCGATCCCGACGCGGCCGCGCATGTAGCCGCCAAGCGGATCGCCGCCGCCCTGCTGGCCGCCGTCGAACGACGCGGCCGCGCCGACTTCTGCACCACGGGCGGCAACACACCGATCCCGATCTACCGCCTGCTTTCGCAGTCGCCCCTGTGCGATCGCATCCCGTGGCAACAGGTCCACTTCTGGTGGGGCGACGACCGCTACGTGCCGCGAGGCCATCCCGAATCGTGCGTCTCCTCCTTCGACGATGTGCTGCTTGGAGGCGGCGCGGGCGAGCGCGGGAGCGCCACGTTGCCGATGGCGAACGTCCATCCCTTCCCCACCGACCTGTCGATAGCCGAGTACCACGACAACGGCTGGTGCGCCGTCCAATACGCCGAGGAGATGGCTCGCCACCTCCCGCTTGACGATGGCAACTGGCCGGTCTTCGATCTCATCCTGGTCGGCGTCGGCGACGATGGGCACGTCCTCTCGGTCTTCCCCGAATCGCCGGCTCTGGACGGCATGGCCTGGGCGATGGGAGTACCCGCTCCGACGCAGATCGGCCCGCACCTGCCACGAATGACCATCAATCCGCGCCTGCTGGAGACTGCTCCGGTGCTGGTCGTGACCTGGGGCGCAAATAAGGCAGAGGCCCTGGGCCACGTCTTCGGCGAGCTGCGCGATGATCGCCGCTGGCCCGTCCAGCGAACCCGCCGCCCCGGCGCCGTCTGGATCGTCGACGAAACCGCAGCCGCGAAGATCCCCACGGGCCTGCGCGGGTAAGCGCGGAGCGGGTTGTGGGTCGGCTGTGGTCGGCAGCCCGGAACGGTCGCATCGGCCCCAACTTTCACCCGGGGGCAAATCGACCAGATGCCCGGTCCACGGCCTTGGGCGGAACTCGCCGCCCGGGCCGTCTACGCTCTGGCTTCCTTCGACTGGAACGCCGCGAGAGCCGCCAGGGCCGCGTTGACGTTGCCACCGAGGGACTTGAGGATCTGCACGTACAACGCCCGGTCCTCAGGCTTCACGGTCGCGGGCACTGACGTGACCGTGGCGGTTGCCGCGGGCGTCGTCAGGGCCGCCACGGTCACCGGCGCGGCCTGGGGGGCGGGCGCCGCCTTCCTGGGCGGCGGGCTCGCGGCGGCCGTGGGCTGTGCGGAGTTCCTTGCGGAAATCGGATCGATCGCCTGGACGTTCATGGCCGGTCAGCCTCAGCTACGTGCCGGAGGTATCGGCAACGCCCGCCGGACAAAGAGGACCGCCGCTCTCCCTGAGCGGCGGTCCAATCCCGCGGGCGGCGGGGCGACGGCGCTGGTGTCTAGGCGATGTCTGCGGGCTCGAACTTCGTCTTGCGTATGAACCATACGAAGATGATCGCGCCGGTGGCTGCGAAGCCTGCCAGGCTGAGGTTGAGGATCGGATACGACAGGCTCGGGTTCGAGCCGCTCACGAGCGCAGCCGGGATCCCGCCCAGGCTGGACGAGATGCTGTTCCAGGCGTCCACCTGGTCGCCGGCCTCGACGCCGTACACCTGCGGAATTATGTAGAGCATCGAAGCCACCACGAGCAGGACCGAGACGATGCGGAATGTCCGCGGGTCGTCGTCGGCGTCGCCGGTGAGCTTGGCGAGCATGGCCCAGAAGAGCACCAGCGCAGCCAGCGGCGCAGTGATCGGGACTCCGAGGTCGGCGCTCATGTAGACATTCGGGAAGAGGAAGATGACGCTCAGCGCGAAGGTGACGACGAGGAGTCCGTCGCGGATGAGGATGTAGCTGAGCCACCACACGTCGCCGCCGAACCGGAGGGTCAGTGTCTGCAGATAGCGCACGACGTACGGCCGCGCGAAGTGGAGCGAGAGGGTGAAGGCCCACAGGATCGGCAGAACGGCTGCGACGGAGAGCAGCATCCAATACTGCGTGCCCTGAACGAGAGCTTGCTGGTCAGACATCTCGATCTCCTAGCTCTTCGTCGAGGGCTGGCCGGCAGGTCCGGCGTCGGCCTTGCGCGGGGCCGGCGATGCCATCCGGAGGTTGTAGAAGACGGCCCCCAGACCCATGATCCCGACCGCGACGGCGGAGAGGTAGCACAGAGCCAAAGCCACCGTCTGGTTCTGAGAGCTGACCAGGACGGATGCGAACTGGTTCGAGATGCTGCTGCCGACCGTGGTCATTTGAGTGCCCATGAGATAGGCGCCCAGGTAGAGGCCCGCCCCGAGAGCGATCAGCACCGTCTGCGCGTAGAAGCTTCGCGCGTCGGCATCGGCCCTGGTCATGAGCTTGAGCAGAAGGGCACCGAAGGCACACACGGCCGCGAGCCCGCCCGTGATAGGCAGGTCGTTGTTCTTGACGACGTCCGGGTAGAAGAAGATGAAGCTCCCAAGGAAGACCTGCAGCAGGAAGATGTCCCGCATTCCAACGTAGATCGTCCACCACAGGTCGGCGCCGAGGCGCAGAGTGAACTTGCGCGTCAGGGCCAGCATGTATGGCCGGCCGAGGTGGAGAGCCACCGCCAGCAGCCACAGCGCCACAAGGGCGGCGGCTATCGTCCCTTCAATGAACTGCTCGGCTGCGCCGAACGCCGGCGATTGCATCAGTCGCGACCTCCCGAAGTCAGCGATGGATTGCTCGCTGGGCCCGCGAGCGGGGGCTGGATTGGGGGCGTCTGGCCGGCGCCAGGGCCGTGGCCTGTGCTGTCGCCCGGGCCATCCCGAGGGCCGCGACCCGACTGGACCTGGACCGACTCGCAGCGGTAGATGGCGTCGCAGCGGAAGCAACGGGCCGCTTCATTCCTGGCCGCCGCCACATCGAGGCTGGGCTGGGTCGGTGCGAAGGAGCCCGGCTCGTAGGCCGGCAGATCCATTCCGACCCGTGGCCGCGCGCCCAGATCGACGGTCAGTACCGGCTCCGATCTCCTGGGAACCCGGACGGTGGCCAAGATCTCGGCCTCGCCGTCGCGGCTGCCCGATAGGTATTCGTGGATCGAGCCGGCCGCTCGGCGACCCGCGCCCACGGCATGGATGATCGTCCTGGCGCCCGACACGACGTCGCCACCGGCGAAGACGCCCTTGCGACCCGTGGCCTGGCCCGCGTCGGCCACGATGCCCGAGAAGCCGCTCGTCTCGATGCCGGCGCCTTTGGGCAGGATCGAGGGATCGGGCTCCTCGCCCACTGCAACGAGCACCGTCGCGGCGGACTTCTCGCGTTCACTGCCCGGGATCGGCTCGTAGACCGCACGGCCGCCGTCGAACCGGCCGGTCGGCCGCTGGCTGACGAACTTGACGCCGGTGATCCCCTTGGCCGAACCGACGACTTCCGAGACGGCGGCTTCGAACTGGATTCGCACGCCCTCGTGCTCGGCGGCTTCGACTTCCTCGGCCTGCGCCGGCATCTCGTCTCGGCCGCGCCGGTACAGGACGGTGACCGATGAGGCGCCCGAACGGAGCGCCGACCGAGCCGCGTCCATGGCCGTGCTGCCGCCACCGACGACAACGACCGAGCCGCCCAGGACCGGCTTCTCGTCCAGGTTGACCTGCTTGAGGAACATGGTCGCGGGCACGACGCCCGGCAGTCCGTCGCCCGGTACGCCGAGCTTCCGGCTGCGCGACGCCCCCGTCGCCAGGAAGACGGCGTCGTACTTCGCCTCGAGATCGGCCAGGGTGAAGTCGCGGCCCATGGCGCTGTCGAGCTTGAGCTCGACGCCGAGCCCGATGATCCGATCGATCTCGCGGCGGAGGACCGTGCGCGGCAGGCGGTACTCCGGGATGCCGATCGCCATCATGCCGCCCGGCACGGGCATGGCCTCGAAGACGGTGACCGAGTAGCCGAGGCGGGCAAGGTAGTAAGCGGCCGACATTCCGGCGGGTCCGCCGCCGACGATGGCGACTGCCTTCGCGCGCTTCTTCGACGGCGGGGCGACGGGCGGCAGGTTGCCCTGCTCGGTCGCGAACCTCTTGAGACGCCGGATCGCGATCGGCTCGTCGAGGGTGCCGCGGCGGCAGACCGCCTCGCACGGCGCGGTGCAGATCCAGCCGCAGACCGACGGGAAGGGGTTGACTTCGGCGGCGACCGCGTACGCGTCGGCGTAGCGTCCCTGGGCGATCAACCCGACATAGCGGCCGGCGTCCGTTCCGGCCGGACATGCTTCCTGGCACGGCGATATGGGATCGCGCCGGCTGTCGGTGACCATCGACCGCCAGACCTGCCAGTCGCTCGGCCGCTCGCTGGTCCGCCATTGGAACAGGTTGCCCCAAGGCGAGACCCGGGCCGGCTTGAGCGATTCACGCGTGACTTCGCTCAGCGGCTGCCATGCCGGAGCCGGCTCGACCGGCCGGGAGATTCGGCCCTGACGGGCGGCGAGCGGCGTGGGGCCCGCGACATCGTCCAGGGTGACCACGTGGGTCGGGCACTCGCGAACGCAGATGCCGCAGCCGACGCACTCCCCGACCTGGACCGGGTACTCCATCATCCAGTCGAAGGGCACGCCGTAGATGCCTGCGCCTTCGACCCCGGGCCGCTGCGGGCGGCTCATGTCCAGTGCCTGAACGGGGCACACATCCATGCACACGCCGCAGTTGAGGCAGTTGCCGTTCTCGATCTGGATGCGATAGCCCATTGGGACTCCTCGGCCGTGGGGTTTCCGTTCGAATCGTCGTCGCCGCCGCCCGCGGGCGCATCTGCCGGAGGACCGGACTTCTACTACCCGGGTAGGTGGGCAGCGCCGCGGGACGTCGACGGCTGCTGGTCGCGCGCAGCGGGCGCTGGGCGCGGGCGAGTGGCGCAGGTCGCGGG
>PMBR01000109.1:0-334 GCA_003152995.1 Chloroflexota bacterium
GGCTGCAGGGTACGGATCAACGTTCCGGCGGCGGCGTCGGACTGAAGGTTCGACACGGTGATAGAGACGTTGCCGAAGAGGGCTTCCAGGCCGAGTGGGCCGGAGAACGCCTTGTCGCCGAGCCCGCTTATCTGCTTGGCGGTTGTGACCTGACTGGTGGACGACAGGTCGGCGTCGTAACCGATTGCCGCGGCCATTGCCGCCACCGTGATGAGGACTGCATATGTGCCGTCGCTGCTGGTGTAGTCACACACGTAGGTCTTGGTGGGCAGGGTGTCTTGTTCCGTGGCGACGGTGAGCGTTTCGCCGGTGATCGAGGCCACCGTGGCTACCG
>PMBR01000109.1:426-41298 GCA_003152995.1 Chloroflexota bacterium
GGGACACGCTCGACCCTATCGACGCCTCACAGAACTGTTATCCGTGGAATCCCGGAGGAGGTTCGTTCGTCTCGCGTAGTGCCATCACGTGGCCCAGTTCGGCCCTCGAAGTGACACCGAGCTTCCCGTACAGGCTTGCCAGATGCGTCTCCACCGTTCGCGGGCTGATCCCCATCTCCGCAGCCACGTCCCGTGTCGAGAGGCCGTCGCCTGCAAGCCGCGCCACGCGGGCTTCGGTCGGCGTCAGAGCCAGCGCGGACGACCGCGTCAATCCCAGGCGAGCCCGCTCGGCCGAGACGCGGTCTGCCCACACGGCTGCGCCAAGGTCCCGGAAGATCGCGAGCGCCCGTCCCAGTGCTTCGTCCGAGTCACGCCGACTCCGAGCGTGGCGCAGCGCCTCGCCGCGCACCAACAGCACTCGACCAACATCGAAACGGCTCCATCCGGGTGGCGAGCCGGCCGCCACCAAGGAAGTGGCCGCTATGGCCGCCTCGATGTCGCCGTCGGCAAGAGCAACCCGGGCCCGACCTCTGGCAATTGCGGCCGCGGCCCATGGTTTGGCCACTCGACGGTGGCGAGCTTCGAGCCCTGCAAGCTGCACGCGAGCTTCATCAGTTCTGCCCAAGATTGCCAGGGCCTCGATGCGTTCGGGAGATGGGTCCAGCCGCATCGGCTCCACGTAGCCGACCTGGCGAAGGTGGCGCCACGCCCGTCCGGTTGCCTCCTCCACCACAGCGGCGTCGCCCCTGCTCGCCGCGACGAGCGCCGTCACCAGGAGCCATGCCGCGGTCAGCGCACCGCCTCCGTCCCGTTCCGTCCGCTCGGTGCCGTCGGTCGCCGCGGCCTGGGCACGCTCAAGGTACCCCTCGTGGGCGTCGACGAGTGCCACCGCCCGCAGCGCCATCTCGGCCGCGCCGGCGCCGGTTTCAATGCCGGCTTCCACCGCGGCAACAGCATGACGCCGCGCCGCCGGCCAGTTGTCTGACCACAGTTCGACTTCGGCCAGCCGCGTCTGCAGATTCGCGACGTTCGAGTACTGGCCGTCGGCAAGGTCGAAATCGAGCATGTGTTGGAACCGTGCTCGCGCAAGGTCCAGGCGGCCAACCCCCGCCCACCACATCCCCGGGCTCGTCAGTCGATCGGTCAACGGACCCTCAGCTTCAACGTCCAGCCCTTTGGCAAGGAGGGCCATGGGCGGTCGACGCCCAAGCAGGACGGTCCAGTGGAAGGTCTGGAGCAACGCCGCCGCCAGGTGACCTCGGTCGGCAGTGCCTTCGAGCAACCTAGCTGCAAGTGCCGAGTGCTTCCGTGCGCCTGCGATATCGAAGTCGCGAAGGACCGCTAGATAGAAGTGGAGCAAACCAAGAAGTGGACGATCGTTGCGGGCGGAGGCGAGGGCTGGCAATAGTTCGGCGACGGCCTCTTGAGCTGTGCCCGTATACCACGCACAGAGGCCCATCAGTAGGAGAGCGCGGGCCCTAAGCGGCCCCCGCACGGATGGGATGAGTGCCCCAGCCCGGTCGCGAGTCGCTGGGAGATCGCCCGCGGCAAACCACGCTTCGGCCGCGGCGAGAGCCCGATCGGACCGCTCCCGGCTAGCCCGCGGTGTGCGCTCCACTGCCATGTCGGCCAGCTCGCCGGCCATCGCCGGGGCACCTCGTCCCCGAGCACGGGCCGACGCCCGGGCGAGGGACCTGGCGACTCCCGCGTCGGGGCCCTCAGAGGCCAGTGCTAGATGGCGGGCGCGGGCTTCCGGGTCCTCGGCGGCGGCATGCCCGAGCACGGCGTGCACCGCCCTCACTTCGTCGGCGGGCGCCTGCGCAACCAGAGTGGAGGCGTACAAGGGATGCTCGAAGGTTACTGTCGGCCCCTCGACACAGATCAGGCTCGCATCTATCGCGGGTTCCAGCAGAGTCCGAGTCCCAGGTCCACTTATCGCCTCCAACAGGGCCATCGTCGGCTTCGTGCTCAACGCCACCGTGAGCAACAGTCGCCGCGTCGATGCTGGGACGCGGTCCAGATGGGCCCCGACCAGAGCACGTAGCGACGATGGCATGGGCAGGTCCTGCCCCGGGCGGACGGCCGTGCCCGACGCCACCCAGGCGCGCGCGAGTTCGAGGGCGTAGAACGGGTTGCCGCCCGAGAGTTCCTGGATGCGGAGCAGCGTCGGCCGCGTGAAGCTGGAGTCGGTGGCAGAGCGAAGCAGCTGATGGAGCGCCCCCATCGAGAGGGGTTCGAGCCACAATCGCTCGATGGGCATAGGGCGTGCCGCCTCCGCCAGGCCGAATGGCGGTGGCCCTCCTGGGATGTCGCCGCGTTGGGCGATCAGGAGTCGCACCGGCAGGCCGGCAAGCCGTCGCATGGTGAAAGCGAGCGCATCGCGACTGGCCGGGTCAGCCCATGGCGCATCGTCGATAGCAATCAGCAACGCTCCACCAGCGGCGAGCGCACGGAACGCGGCCAGGACGGCAATGGCGACGCGTTGTGCGTCGGGCGCCTCATCCGCGACTGCGTCGGCCGGCCCGGGGCCGTCGTCGTTACCCAGGGCCCGCTGCAGCACGGCGCGATGGCCCTCCGACAGGCGAACGTCGATCGATACAAGGTGGGGTCCCAACAGGTCGCCAAGCGTGGCATAGGCATAGTTAGCCTCTGTCTCGACGGGCCGTGCATATAGGACTGTCGCACCCGCGGCCTCCGCCTTTGCAACGCCGGCACGCAGCAGGCTCGTCTTGCCGATTCCGGCCGGCCCCTCGATCAGGACGGCCAGCGCATCAACGTATGGTGGTTGGACGCCGGCCAGAACGCGCGCAACTGCCTCGTCGCGTCCGACCAGGGACGAGGCAGGGTCGTCGGGCGGCTGTCGCGCGGCGGTGGTCATCCGATCCAAAGCATACCGGCGGCGGTAGGTGGTTTCCCGGATACCGACCCATCGGTTCTGGTGCACGGTTTGAGCCATGCAACGGACCGTCCGCGTCATCGAAGCCTACTTGCCGGGGTTGACTGAGCGACCGACCGATTGGTATGAACAGCTCCAGGCTCGCGCCGCCGCCGCATTACGTGCTGCGGGCCTCGAGATCGCTTTGCTGGCGATCCCAAATGACGAAACCCTCATATGGCTCGTCTGGAGCCGACCCGATCAACCCGATCCAGGGCCGGACGTAGCCGAGGCGATCATGCGCGAGGTTACGAGCGCCAGTGGTGCAGCCGTGATTGAGCGAGCGATCGATGCGCGTTTCGTCTGGCTTGAATCAGGTCGAAAAGCCTGATCTGGCGGCCTTCGCGGAAGGGGCCAGGTCGCGCGGCTCAGGATCATGCTCGACTGGTGAGGCGGGGGAGGACGAGCGTTGGCTCGCCACGGGTAGGTCGCACCTACCTGAATGGTCGGGGCGAGAGGATTTGAACCCGCGATTCCCACGTGCCGGTTGATCGTTCCCGTATGGATCGCCGACGCACTGCGCGGGGCCGCGTAATGCAGCCCGTCTGAGCGCTCCTTCGTCGGCCCTTCGAGCGGCGAGGGTTGCCTAGCCTGCCTGCTGGCGGACGACTAACACTTCCGACCCTCGCCGCCCGACACCCTCGCCGCCGGCGGCGAAGGGCGAGCAACAAGAAGAAATGAGACAGCGGGGTGGGCTGGTCGGGCCGTGGGATGATGAGGTACTTGAGATCTCTCGCAGAGGTTGGGGTGATGGACAACTCAATCCGCGTGATGGTCGAGTTCGGCAAGAAGAAGCGGACCGTGGCCGCCGCGTTCGACTGGCCCGGCTGGGACAGGAGCGGCAAGTCTGAGGAGGACGCGCTGCGAGTGCTCGCCGCCTACCGCCAGCGCTACGGGGAAGCGGCAGCGCTGGCAGGCCTCGCCGACGAGTTCTTGGCGACTGGGGAGTTCGCCATAGTCCAGCGACAGGCGGGTATCGGCATGACCGACTACTACGGGGCGTCGGGCAGGTGGGCCGGGCCCGAGGAAGAGCCGATGAGCGAGGCCGCGTGCGAACGCAAGATCGCCCTGCTCCAGGCCTCTTGGGCCACATTCGATGCTGTCGCTGCCCGCGTCTCGCCGGAGCTGCGGAAGGGCCCCCGCGGAGGAGGGCGCGAGCGAGAAGAAATCGTCCGCCATGCGAACGGTGCCGAAATCTACGAGTTCGCGCCGAAAGTGGGCGTGAAAGTGCCGCTCGAGACCCGTGGGGACCCGGAGAAGCTCCGAGACTATCGCGGGGCGTTCTGCACAGGGATTCGCGAGTTCGCCGCGCGCGGAGCAGTGGCAGGATCGGTAGGCAAGTGGCCGGTCCAGTTCCTGATCCGTCGCTGCGCCTGGCATATGCTCGACCATGCCTGGGAGATGGAGGATCGCGACCTGTCCGGCGGCTCCTGACCGGACTCGATCGGCCGGTCATCCGAGACACGGGTGCAAGCCGCCACAGACAGCAGGGATAGGTCTGGACCTAGCTGAATGGTCGGGGCGAGAGGTCTAAAGACATCGATATCGTTCTCATGGAGTAGGGGACAAGGGCAGCCTGAGGGCGACCCGCAGACCGCGGTGGTGGCGTGATGGCTGCCACGACTGCAGCCCCCTGGCGCTCCCGCATCGTCGGCCACGGCGAAGAGCCGCCCGATCAGCTACTGGCCCACCCGCTGAATTGGAGGATTCACGGCAAGGAGCAGCAGCGTGCCCTCGCCGGTGCACTCTCGGAGGTGGGCTGGGTTGCCCAGTGCTTGGTCAACCGGCGCACTGGCAATCTCGTGGACGGCCATCTGCGCGTCGAGCTGGCGATCGCCCGGGGCGAGCCGTCGGTCCCCGTCACCTATGTCGATCTGTCCGAGGACGAGGAGCGGATAGTCCTCGCGACGCTCGACCCTCTGGCGGCGATGGCCACCGCGGACAAGGCGAAGCTCGAGGAGCTGCTCCGCGAACTCACGCCCAACGACGACGCCCTTATAGCGATGCTCGCGGAGCTGGCCGAGCACAACGGGATCCTGCGGGCCGGCCTGACCGATCCCGACGAACTCCCACCGGTTCCCGCCGAGGCGGACGTGTACGTCAAGCCCGGGGAGATGTACGCGCTCGGCGATCACCGGCTGCTCTGCGGGGATGCCACCAACTCCGACGACGTGGCGCGTCTCCTGGCCGGTGCCGAGCCGACGCTTCTCGCCACCGATCCGCCATACGGCGTGGAACTCGATCAATCCTGGCGCGACGGTGTGTACAACGGCCCGCGCAAGCGGGTGCGCGGATGGTCCGTCAAACAGGGCGCCGAGCGGCCCTACATGATGCGCGATGGAGCATCCGACCAACCCGACGGAGATGACGCGCCCACGGCGCCCGCGGCGCGCCACGGACGAACAGTCGGCCATCGCCAGACGAAGATCTCAGGTGACGTCCGGGCCGACTGGTCCGAAGCCTTCGCCCTCGTTCCATCCCTGGAAGTCGGGTACATCTGGTATGCCAGTGCGCACACCCTTGCGGTGCTCAACGGGCTCATATCGATCGGCTTCGAGCTCGCGCAGCAGATCATCTGGGACAAGGGGCTCTTCTCGATTGGACGGCAGTGGTATCACTGGGCCCACGAGCCCTGCTTCGTGGTCCGCAAGTCCGGGGCCAAGGTCCCCTTCTACGGCGAGCGCAACCAGGCCACGATCTGGCGGGCCCCCAGCCCCAAGAGGCTCGGCGCCGGAAGCACCGAGGCCAAGCAGGACCACCCGACCCAGAAGCCTGTCCTGCTGTTCGAGACTCCCATCGCCAACCATCTGAAGGCAGGCGAAGCCCTCTACGAGCCCTTCAGTGGTTCGGGCACGGCGATCATCGCCGCCGAGCAACTCGGCCGTCGCTGCTATGCGATGGAGATCGACCCCCGCTACGTGCAACTCGCGATAGAACGCTGGGCCGCGTTCAGCGGCGCTGTGGCGGTGCGCCTCGATGGCTAGGCCGACACGATGTAGCGATGCTGACGCGGATTCCGGCGTGGGAGAAGGGGTGGCCAGGTGACAGAAGTGACACCCAAAAGCCGGCGCGACTGGCGACCGAGCTTCCTTGCGACCTTTGGCAGCACCGGCATCGTGCGCGTCGCCTGCCATGCCGCGGGCATCAGCCGCACCCAGGCATACCGGGAGCGGCAACGCAACCCGCGGTTCGCGACGGCCTGGGACCAGGCGCAAGAGGACGCCATCGAGATCCTCGAAGCCGAGGCGCGCCGCCGGGCGATGAGCATGAGCGACACCCTCCTGATCTTCCTGCTCAAGGCCAACCGGCCGGCCGTCTATCGCGACAACGCCCGCCTCGAGCTGACCGGAGCGGCCGGCGGCCCGATCGTGACTCAGGTCCTCTCTGGACTCGACGACCACGAGAAGGCGGCCCTGCGCAAGGCCATCGACGAGGTGCTGGCCGAGGAGAAGGAGTGAACGTCTCGGCCGGACGCCTGCGGAGCCTGCCTCGGGCGACCCTGGAAGCCCTGCGGGCCGAACTCGGGCCCCGCTTCGTCAACGCCCAGCAGCGGGCCTTCTTCGACTCCGATGCACCAGAGGTGCTCTATTCGGGCGCCTTCCGGGCGGGCAAGAGCCGCATCGGCTGTGAGAAGGCCTACTACCTCGCGAAGACATACCCGGGCATTCCGATCGGCATCTTTCGCAAGACCGCCGCCTCGCTCCCGGCTTCGACTGAGCGGACGCTCCTGGTGGACGTCATACCCGCAGGGTCGATCGCGCGGTCCAACGCCGCCCAGCACTGGTATGAGCTGCCCAACGGCTCGCGCATCTGGCTCTTCGGTCTAGATCCCGACCCGATCACAGGCGTCCCCTCCAAGGTCGGCTCGGTCGAGTTGGGCTGGGCCTTCATCGACGAGGCGGCCGAGTGCAGCGAGGGCGACTGGGTCATGGTCAAGGGCCGCCTTTCCTGGCCAGGGATTCCGTATCACCAGCTCACCGCGGCCACCAACCCGGCGGGCCCGACCCACTGGCTCAAGAGCAGGTTCACGCCACCAAGTCCGTCCCGGGTCTACCTCCACGCCTCGACCTTCGACAACCCGGCTCTGGCGGCCGACTATCTCGCCGAAGCCCATGCGAGCCCGGACGACTTCTATCACCGGCGCTATCACCTGGGTGAATGGGTCGCCGCGCAAGGTGCCATCTGGAATCTGCCCGACGACCAGGTCCGAGCCGCGGGCCAGACCGACTGGCACCACGTCTTTGCCGGGATCGACTGGGGCTACCAGCACGCCTTCGCCTGCGAGGTGGTCGGAGCCACAGGAACCGGTCGCCTGGGGGTACTCGGCGAAATCTACGAACACCGGCTCACCCTCGACGATCTCATACCAGCCCTCACGGAGTTGCAGAAGCGTTTCCGGATCGAGGCTTTCTACGGCGATCCCTCCGAGCCCGCCTACATCGACGCCTGCCGGGCCAAGGGTCTCAACATCCGCAAGGCCGAGAACGCGGTCCTGCCGGGTGTCACCGCGGTCACAGCCGCCATCGCCGCCGGTATGACCGTGGACCCCTCCTGCGTCGGTCTCCTGGCCGAGATGCCGGGCTACTCCTGGAAGCCCGAGCGCGGGTCGGGCGAGATGACCGACGTTCCCGTCAAAGCCCACGACGACGCCTGCGACGCCTTGCGCTACGCGGTCATGGCCCACAACGCGCCGGAGCCCGGCATCATCGGTCTATACAGGCATCTCGTCGCCGAGGCCACCGCGAAGCAGACGGGCTCGGTGGCGCAAGTTCAGCCCCAGCGCTGCGGTGGTCGCTACCTGACGTTGATCGACTCGATCGGCCGCTGCGGTATGCCTGCTGGCCACGCAGGGCGGCACGGAGAGGGGACGGGCAGGTGACTGCTGGGTCGCTCGAAGGCCCGGAACGACCGACACTATGGAACGATCGTGGAGCGGTTAGCCACCCGCGCGGATAGGCCAGCGCGACGATCCTCCCACTCGATTGCACGGGCCTCCTGCCGGAACAATGATCCGCCCGGCGGTGCGGCCACATGCGCGTCCCAGCGAAACTCGCGCCGTCTGGAGGGTCTCCCGATGGCTGTCGAACCGCTGACCGAAACGATCGTCGTGTCCGATGCCGCTCCTGAAGTTCCGCCGGCTGAGCCGGCCCGCTCGCGCCGCTCGATCCTGGGCGCCGGACTCGCCGGCCTGGCCGGTCTGGTTCTGGGCTCGCTCGGGAGGCCCGCTCCGACCGACGCCGCGGCGGGTGGCTCGCTCGTCATGGGTGCCTCCAACAGCGCTGGCATGACGAACACGGACCTCGCCACCAACTCGACCGGCACCGCGCTATACGTCCACCAGAACTGATCCGGCACTGCCGTCCGGGACATAGCCAACAACGGCATCGCGGGCTTCTTCACGAGCTCCAACGGTTCGGGTGTCTCAGGTGTCGTGGCCAACAACACCAAGTACGGCGTGTTCGGCGCCAACGACCGCCGGGTTGCGAAGGTCTTTCGTGGCGGGCGTGAGGCCCTCTAGGCTGCCGAGAGAATGGCCTCTCCTAGTAGCTCTCGAGATCGGATAGGCGACCCCGTAAAGCCAGTCGTTTGGACACATCAGCCACGAGTTCACGCACGGTCGGATCGCCGCTCGCCCCGAAGCGCGACATAAGCTCCTCGAAGCAGGAGATCTCCTGGTCATGGCGGTCGAGCTCGCCGAGCGTGACGCCTCGGTTGAACAACGCCATCGCTACTTCGGCCCGAGGCTCAACTCCATCCTTGACTATGAGCGCCCGGATTAGTTCCTCGTAGGCCGCCGCAGCTTGCTGCGGTTGGCCCGTTTGCCCGAGAAGCACACCTCTGTTGAAACGCGCCCGCACTACTTCTTCCACGAACTCAATGGACTCCTCGCCGCCGAACCGTTCGATCAACTCGTGCAAAGCTGCGATGGCCTCGGTTTCCCGGCCGAGCGCTGCGAGAGCCGAGCTCTTCGCAGAGAGGGCGCGCGCCAACTGCCGGCGCATTGCGACATCTGAGGCGTTGTCGAGTCGATCAACGATCGCTGTGGCGCAGGCGAGCGATTCCACGTCTCGCCCCAATGCCTCCAGGCGATTTGCTTTGTTCACCAAGCACTTCGCCTGGAGCTCGCGCAAAGCTGGTTCCGCCGGTTGTTCACCCAGTCTGGCGAGTGCGGCATCGTAGATGCCTATGGCTTCGGCCGCATCTTGGGTCGCCGCAGCCTTGTTGTATGTAGCTCGAATTACATGCCCCCGCAGCTCGACTTCGTCTGATCCGCCGAACCGGCTGATTACCTGATCACAACCAGCTATGAGTTCCTCCAGCCGACCGAGCCCGTCGAAGCAGAAGCATTTCACCATCATTGCTGCTGCTACCTGTCTCTGGAAGCCAGGATCCCTCGAGTCGATATAGCGACTGACGACCTCGTTCGCGATGTTGGCAGCTTCGTCCAGCGAACCGGACTCAGCGAGCGATGAGGACAAGCGGACTCGCCCAATCGCGACGCGAAGCCGCATCTCTTCCTCATCGTTAGCGTCGAATTTGGTAACGAATCCGCGGAAGACCGGGATCGCTTCGGCGGTGCGTTGCAACTGAGCCAGGCGCGTGCCGAGGTCAACCATGGCCATCGCGACTTGGCGAGGGAGCTCCGGCTCGCTGGCCTCACCGAAGAGATCAATGACTTGCCGGTAGGTCTCCATCTCCATCTCGTAGGAACCCAGCTGGCCGAGAGAGAGCCCTTTGTTGACCAGCGCGGCAGCCCATTCTTCATGTCCCTCGACTGGAGTTGGCCCAAGAGCAGGGCAGGATCGCTCCCGATAGCTCGCTATTTGATCGTCGTAGGTAGCTAGCTGGCCAAGGCCGAGCCCTCTCTGAAGGCCGTGTCGAACGTAGCTCGCGCGATCGACTTTCGTAGACGCAATTGCGTGGGCAATGGCCTCGTCAAATGCCGAGACTGCGGCTTCATGGTCGCCCTGTTCAGCCAGCCTATGTCCCTTGTTGAACAGAGCGATCGACGCCTGGCTCCGTAGGGCAGGTTCCTGAGCTTGGCCGTACCGAGTGCTGACCTCGGTATAGGCAGCGATCGCCTGATCCGGTCGAGCCAGCCGGTCGAACGCGAGCGCCCTGTTGAACATGGCCGTTGAGACCTGAATCTGAACCCGCGGATCATGGTCCTCGCCATACCGAGCGACTACCTCCTCATCTACTGCGACAGCTTCAAGCCGGCGGTCAAGGCGTTCGAGCGCCACAGCCTTCAGCACCAACGCGCCGGCAGCGAGAGACCGCAGTTTGGGCTCATGAACGGCTCCGAATCGGTCGACTACTCTTTGATAGCCAGAGATCTCATCTTCTGGCCGTCCAGCTTCACCGACAGCGCCGGCTTCGTTGATCATCGCCATCGCCACCTGGACCTGGAGCCCAGGTTCGGGGCTGTCGCCGTACCGGCGGAGAACCTCGTTGGACGTCGTGATTGCCTCCGCCGGGCGCTGACTTTGCCGAAGCAGAGACGTCAAGTTGACGAGGGCCATGCCAGTTTGTTCGCGTAGCCCGGGATCCTTGGACGACCCGAAACGATCTACCAAGTCGCGGTAGGCGGCAATGGCATCTGCCGACCGGCCAAGATTCGAGAAAGCAACCGCGGTGTTGTAAATGGCGGTAGCTACCTGATCCTGCAGTGCGGGTTCATGTGCCGTCCCCAACCGAGTAATCAGGGCTTTGTAGGCGCCGATCTCTGCATCAACACGATTGAGACGCCCAAGAGCCGAGCCTCGGCTTATCGTGGCTTTGGCAACGTGCTCACGCAGAACAAGAGACCTGGCTTCTCCGAACCGCTTCTCGACGCTCTCGAAAACGCTCACGGATTCTTCGTATCGTCCAAGGTGGCTCAACAGCACACCGAGGTTCACCGAGGAAGCAGCGGCGGGATAAGGTTCGACCGCCCCGCTGGCTTGCCGCCAGGCCCCCTCGGCATGGTCCACCTCCCCCTTCAGTACTCCCAGCAGGCCAACAGAGAGAAGCGACGTAGGATCGAGGAGCCTGATGGCCGTGTCCCACGTGAACTTCGGTATCGGCCGATGCACGTCGGTGGACGCTTCAGACAGATCCCCAGACCTTGCGGCTACTAGGTAATCGAACGGGACATAGCCTCCGTTCGGCTCAAGCCGAAGGAGCGAGACCGAGGGAACATCCGATTCGGGAGCAGTGGCCCAATCTAAAGCCTCCTGCATCAGCGCGTCGTCAGGCTCCCGTTCAGGCGCGAGCTCCCGGAGGTACTGCGGAAAGAGCTGTGAGAGTTCGTCTCGCGAGATCGGCCTGTCGACACCGATCCGCCGGTAGTCAATTGCGGAGTAGATCACAGCTGCCCGCTCCGGCTTTCGGATGGGCGCTTCTGCGAGCTTCTCCAGCATTCGCGCACCGCCAATGAGAAAGGCGCCGAGGCCGCGTCCTTTCGGTAGTCTCAAGCCAGGGTATGTGGTCGAGAGGCTGATCTGCTCTGCGAGCGTGGTCAGCTCAGACTGAAGCACGCACGGTGGACCCAGCACATCCAGAATTCGAACAACCTCTGCAGCAAGCTCGGTTTCGCTGCCATCCCAGCCGTGGAGCTTTTCGTAATCGACCGCCTGCATGGTGGCTATCAGCGCGACCTCTGGGAACTCTCGCTGGATCCGCAAGATCAGTGATATGTCGAGTGCGTTCGTGGCTAGGAACGGCAGCACGTCGTCGAACCACAGGACATAGCTTTTGCCTGGCACCGAACGATGACGGTCACGTGCAAGTAACTCCCGCACCACGTTGGAGTTGGCGTTTGGTGATCCTGCTACCAACAGCGTCGCATCCGGACAGCAGCGACGGATCGCCTCATAGGCAGACCTGCTCTTGCCCGACTTGGAATCCCCGATGAGCAACGCTATCCGCCTCTTGGAGATAGCCGCATCCAGACAATCATCGACGCTCCGTCCAACATAGGGAGGACGGAGTTGGTCGCCACTCATAGCCTCCGCGATCGAGGATCGAGATACCCCTATCTCGTACGGATCGATGTCTCCAACCAACGCGGGCGGAATCCGCAGTAGTTGGGCAACTCCTGCTTTTGCGCCAGCAGCAGCGGCCTGCGACGCCACCGGCTCTGCATCGGATGGGGTCGACTCGGACCACCGGCCCCCGATCTTCTCAATAACGGCGACCGCGAAAGCAGCTGCAGCGTCGGCAGCATAGCCGTGCCAGTCGTCGTTCTTGCTCGTATCCGCGAGGTCCGAGACGGCCTTAACTACAAGAATGTCTGGCGGCTGTGTGGATTCCGCTGCGGCAGAGAAGACGCCGCCAGCCTCAGTGTCGACCGTAACGACTTTGTCCCACCGAGACAGTACTTCCCGGACGGCCGGGGCTTCTTCATCTGCCCATACATCTTCGCCGGAAGCCATGTCGCCGCGGACTATCCTTGGAACGCCAGGTTCATTGGCAGGCTTGCTCGCAGAAATCTGCCGATGCCACCGCGGATCGGTCTCCATCGCGAGGGCATCGACAGCTGTCAATAGCCGGGGAGACGCCTCTCGCGAGGGCCCTCGAAGGCGACGCGAACCTGGGGTTAGCTTGCCAGGCTCGTAGTAGTGGATCCGGTTCGGAACCACGACATCGCCCAGCTGCGCGCCTCGAGATGCCACACCCCCTGCGATCCCGACGAGCAGTAAATGTCTCGGTTTCCAGCCGGAGATGAGGTCGCTGGCCGCATTCTGGGCCGCTAGTTGACCCATCTGACTTGCCTTGACGCAGACGACTGACTGCTCGGAACCGTCCTGACAGTGGACGAAAGATCTGTAGTAGTGGCGAATGTCACGCGACCCTAGGTCGACCTCTTCGTACTTCCCAAGCGCGGACAGCATTGCCGCCAACTCTTCCTGCAGCGCAACAACTACCCCAAAGTCAGTTTTGGAGGAATCCGTGCGGATCGCGGGTCGCCGTGCTGGAGCCTCCCTATTTCGCGCCCTTCCGGCAGCGTGGTGCCGCGGCAGACGCTTGGCCACGGAGAACGCTCCTTTCGCGACTACACAGCGGGGGCCGTTCAAGACCTGCCCCTTCAGCAGCTATCTGAGGTCCCTAGACAGCCTGGCAGGAACGCGACTAAGGAACAAGGGTCTGACATCGAGAAGGTGCCCTCGTCAGGCCGACCCGTCCTGAGCTTCCGTTGACACGGGGACGCCGAAGCTGATCCGGCAGTTACGGCGACCCGCCATCCCCGTCGGCCTACTCGGAGCCATGTGGGGTTTCGGCATCGGACGACGGGTCGCTCCACGCCATTGTCCGCGGGCCGGTCCCCGCGTCAAAAACTGATCATTCCAACCCAGAGTCTCGGCGTGAAACCACAGGGGAATCACAGTCCGCTTCCTTGTTCGGGGCCGGACACGTCGTCCACGATGAAACCATCGTGAGTCCAATCGCAGACAGAGCCTACAACTCGTACGGTTGGTTGCCCGAAGATCACGGGTTGTACAGGTACACCCACGGCGAGGCGGCATTCGCGCCGAAGTCCGATCCGCCGACGAACATGACCCGGCCATCCGCCAGCCGTGCGGCCGAGATCGCGTCCCGGGGGGCCGGCATCGAACCGGTCGGCGTGAACTTGCCGGACGAGGGGTCGTAGATCTCGGTGGAGGCCAGGCCGACGTCGTTGTTGTCGCCGCCCGCTACCAGGACGCGTCCGTCGGCCAGCAGAGTTGCAGTGTGGAACTCGCGGGCCTGGCTCATCGAGCCGGTGGGTGTGAACTTGCCGCTGGAAGGGTCGTAGACCTCGGTCGACGCGACCACGTGGCCCGTGTCAGCCATTCCTCCGGCGACGAGGACCCGGCCGTCTGCCAGCAAGGTTGCCGTGTCGTTGAACCGAGCATGTGCCATGGACCCGGTCATGGCGAATTGACCGGTCGATGGGTCATACAGTTCCGCCGAGGAGAGGTAGGCACCGGAGTGGTCCATGCCCCCGATGAACAGCACTCGTCCGCCGGCGAGCGGTGTGGCAGTTGCCCCGTTCGCGACTGCCAGCATCGACCCTGTTGGGCTGAACTGGCCGGTGGCAGGGTCATAGATCTCGGCCGAGGCCCTCGGATTGAGGGTGATACCGTAGTTGCCGCCGACTACCAAAACGCGCCCGTCGGCCAGCAGGGTGGCAGTCATGCCCCCTATCCGCGGGCCGCTCATCGATCCCGTGAGGCTGAACTGGCCCGTCGCGGGGTCATAGATCTCGGCTGAGGCAAGGCTGGCGGCGTGGACACCTTCGCCACCGGCGATCAGGACCCGGCCGTCAGCCAACAGCGTGGCGGTGTGAACCCACCTCCCGGTCGACATGACACCGCTGGCGGTGAACGTCCCGGTCTTCGGGTCGAACACTTCGGCCGACGACAATGGGACGTGGTTGTCGCCGATGCCGCCGGCGATCAGGACCCGGCCGTCCTTCAGCAGCGTCACCGACGCAAGCCCTGCTATCGAGCTCACCATCGGCCCGGCCACGGTGAACGTGCCGTGCCCCGGTGTCGCCGTCGGAGCGAGCGTGATTGAAGGCGCGGGCGTGGGCGTCAGGCTCGGAGAGGCGCTGAAAGCAGGCGTCGGCATCGAAGGTCGGCTGCTGGAAACGGTACCGCCCGGAGTGCCACTCGGCGTCGAGCCGCCCGCGTTGCATGAGGCGGTGCCGAGCGCGACCAGACCCGCAACCATGACCATAGCCGAGGCTCGTGCTCGGGTCGCGCTCCACACGTCTCCGTGTCTAGGCATCCGACAAACCGCCTCTCGGTATATGGCGCGAACGACAAGCAACGTCGAGCAGAGCGAATCGAGCGATCACCACGGGTAGTGACAAATGGCATTCCCATTGAAGTAGACATACGCGCTTTTCCATCTGTGCACTCCCGGTTTCGTTGTCCATTCGTACATCAACTGGTGCATGTCATCCTTGGATATCTTCCATACATGGTTGATATGGCTCGTGTCAGACGCACCATGGCGGTACGAGAAGCCGGTGTAGTCGTCGTATGGTCCGGCACGGCAACTCACGTGGGCGCCGTTGAATTGGCCTTGCCCGCAAGTATCGATGTAGTAGTAGTTCGACGAGTCATATCCAACGATCGCGATCGCGTGACCCGCGTTTAGCGGCCCCTCGTCGAGGCTGTGGTAGTCGCTCCATTTCGCGTAGGTGCTCCATTTGCCGGCGAGTTTTCGGCCATATGGGACATTGCGGACACGCCAGCTAGGAAGGCCGATGTTCCTGTATAGCGAGGCGGTTCGAATCGCGACCCAAACTGGAACGCCCAGGTCGATGGACATACTCACGTTGGAATCAACAGCCAGCTCGGTGTCACCACCGCTTCCCATCGCGAACTGGGCAGAGCCCGATTTCTCTCCGTTGGTCTCCCAATTCGCCATGCTCAGCGCATCTTCTGCGATATTGCCGCTCCGCCTCAAGCCGACGCCCGTCATGCCAGGAGCCTTGAGTCCATATCCGAGGTACAACATATAGTTCTGGCCATACGTGTCCCCTCCCTTGTCAGCTTTGGCCGTCGCGTGCGTCGTGGGGTCGGTGTAGCTTGAGACTGGCCAAGTCCCGTGGTAGTACCCCGACCCGTAGTTCTGATTCCAGACATAGGTGGTGTTCCAGCGGGGCGCGATCGGCATCGTCCCAGACGGGTCGCCTGCCCCGACGGTGAAGGCCAGCACGACTCTCAACGCTCCGGACTGGCAAAGGCCGTAGTTGCCATCGGGGTCGCTGAAGAAAGGCTCGTGGTACCCAGCCACGACAGAGTAGTTGGACAACAGAACCGGGTCACGCCCGTCCGGGTCAGTTGAGCCGGTTGCGTCTCCGGCCCCGTAGGCATAGGGATCGCGGCCTTGCGGATCGGCCTGGTCTTGCGTGATTGGGTCGTTTGACACGAACCGGCCGCTCGCCGCGGAATACCAGCGCGCGACGACGTAGTAGAGGCCGCTCGCACCATCCTGCCAGCTACCCTGCCAGCGGGTGCTCGGGACCGAGCCGCTCGAAGCCACGATGTTGCCATAGGGATCGTAGTAGGCAGTCGAGTTGACGGCGCCGGTGGCGTCGGCTGTCCAGGTCACATCGTCGTGGCCGTTGCGACCCAGGTAGGTCGGAGCGAGGCTGGTGGCGTCGTAGTCGTAGAGTTCGGTGCCGTCCAGATCGGTCACGAGCTTGGTCACCGTGGAGCCGGTCGTCACCTGGGCGACTGCGTCGGTCAGCCCGACATAGAGGAAGCTCGTGGTCGTCCCGTTCGAGAGGATGGTCTCCAGTCGATCGAGCGGGTCGTACGTGAAGGTCGCGCTCGAAGCTGCACCGAGGCTCGACGAAGCTCCCGTCAAGCGGCTCGCTGGGTCCCAGCTCAGGGTCAGGGTCTCGCCCGCATGCGAGCCCGGAAGCTCCGTGATCCGGCCCTCGGCGTCCGAGGAGTCCGAGGCATCGGCCACCGGACGGCTGGCAGCGTCATAGGAGGTCATGATCGGGCTCGCGGAGCCGGTCTTGATCGAGGTCCGGTCCGGGGTCGCGTTCCAGGTGTAGGTCTGGTTCGCGCCACTCGTGGGTGGGGTGTAGGTGAGCAGGCGCGACATCGGATCGTACGTATAGGCGGTGGTGCCGTTGGCCGAACCGCCGGAGATGTTGGCATTGGCGCTGATCTGGTTGCCCGCGGCGTTGTAGGCGTAGTTGTAGTAGGCGCAGGTGGTGCAGGCCGAACTGCCGCCCGTCGACTGGCCGATCAGCCGCCCCAGGGCGTCGTGGCTGTAGGTTGTGGCGTTGAGCGTCGGATCGGTCACGCTCGTCGTCGTGCCGGTGGCTGCATATTCCCAGGCGTAGTCGTTGCCGCTTGAATGGAGCGGGTCCGCGAGGCTCACTTGCCGGCCGGCGGTATCGAGGGTGAAGCTGTAGGAGCCCGACGCATCCGTGCGCCCCCCGGTGCTGTAGCCATACGTGTAGGTCGTGCCAGGATCGGTCGTGGCACCGCCTGTGTCGCTCACGCTGGTCGGACGGGCCAGGGCGTCGTATGTGGTGCCGATCACCTGGCCGCTGATGGCATCGGTGGCACTGGTCTGATTGCCGTCATTATCGTAGGAGTAGAGGGTGTCCACCGCGGCGCCGGCCACGGCGGTCGCGCTCGTGCAGGGCGATGAGGGGAGCGTGTACGTGGCGTTGGGGGCGAAGGCCACGCGGCGGCAGAGGCGAGCGGCGTCGTCGTAGAACCAGTAGGTCTTGCCGCCGTCGGGATCGCTCTGGCTAGCCTTGTTGCCGCCGGCATCGTAGCTCCAGCTCGTGACGTTGCCGTCGGGGTCGGTCTGGCTGAGCTGGTGTCCGAGGACGTCGAAGCCGTAGTGGGTCGTGCCTGCGGGGTCGCCCGCACTCGGCTCGCCCGCGCTGTACTGCGTAGCGAGGTTCCCGTTGGCGTCATAGCTGTACCGGGTGTCGATATTGGCGGTGGCGCTCGAAGTGATCGTGCCGGCGCACGGGTCGGCCAGGCTAGTGAGATCGAGGCTCGGGCTGGCGTTCTCCACGACTCGGCACAACCGGCTGGCCACGTCGTAGGCGTAGTCGGTGACGACCGTGCTCGCCGGGGTCGCGCCATCGGCTGGCGATGGGGCGATCATCGCGATCTTGTGGCCCGCGGCGTCGTAGCGGTACCCGGTGTCGATGTTGACGCTCGCGGTCTGGCCCGCGAGCGGATCGGTGCAGGGATTGGTCAGGGTCATGGGATCGATCGTCGCGTGACCGATCGTCCGGCAAACGTTGCCGTTGGCGTCGTATACGGTGGCGGTGATGACGCCCGCAGGGTCGGTCGAGGTGATCTGGCGGCCGGAGTCGTCATACGCGTAGCTCGTGGTCGCATTCACGCTCGGGTCGATGCCGACGTACCCGAGAACGTAGTTAGTGATCTCGCTGGTCAGGTTGCCATCGCCATCGTAGACATCGTGGGTAACGGACGCGTCGGGCGCGGTCTCGTCGGTCTTGTTGCCGGCGGCGTCGTACGAATCCTGGGTGTCGACGTTGGCGGTCGCCGTCTTGGCCGCGATCGGGTCGGTGCACGGATTGGTCAGGCTCGTCGGGTCGATCGTCGCATTCGCGATCATCCGACACTCGTTGCCATTGGCGTCGTAGACCGTAGCTGTCACGATGCCTGCGGGGTCGGTCACGCTGATCTGGCGGCCGGCGCTGTCGTAGGCGTACCTCGTGGTCAAGTTGAGATGCCCGACGTCGACGACACTCGACAGCGTGTTACCCGCGCCATCGTAGGTCGTGTCGGTCTCCACTCCTGCGACTGTGCTCGCCGAAAGCAGCAGGCCGCCGCTGGCGCCGTAGGTGTTGGTGGTGATGATATTCGTTTCAGCGTCTTGGGTACCTGTGCCAGCGCAGCTAACCGGGTCGGACGGAGGCGTCGTGCCTGAGTTGGTGCAGCCCTCGACCGTCTTTGTGACCCCGCCACCGATGTCGTAGAACGTCCGAGTCACCGATGCGCTCGTTGATCCATCGTCGTTGACGGTGGCGATCGTGTCACCTGCGGCGTCGTGGTAGGTCGTGGTCGTGATGTTCGTGGTGTCGGTGCCGCTGATGGGGTCCGTGCACGGGTGCGTCAGAGTCTGCAGATCGAAGGTCGCATCGTCCACGACCCGGCATTGGCGGCCCAGACCGTCGTACGCGGTGGCCCTCGTGGTCTTGGTCGGGTTCTGGTCCGTGGAGTCATACGGGCCGACGAACGTGATCGCCTTGCCGTCGCGGTCGTAGGTCGTGTCCGAAGCCGCGGTGCCCATCACGGAGTGGACCACCCGGCCAGCCGCATCGTATGCCTTGGTATTAACCTGGCCTTCGGGGTCGGTGCTCTGCACCGTCCGACCCAGCAGGTCGTACATGTTGGTCGTGGTCGAGACCGAGCTGTCCGTGCTGTCGGTGGCGGACTGGATGAGCAGATTGCCGTCCGCGTCGAAGGTACGCGTCGTGGTGAGGGTGCCCGTGTCAGACCCCGGAGCGACCGTTGTGACCTCGCGCCCGAGACCGTCGTAGGCATGGGTCGTTGTAGCCCCGGACGCACTTTCGGAGACCAGTTCGCCGAGGGCGTCGTAGGTGTCGCCGGTGGTCGCGCCGTCGGGCGTGGTCGTAGATAGGACGTCACCCGCGAGATCGGGGGCGTAGCTTGTCGTTGACACGAGGTTGGACTGACCCGACTCGAACGTCGTGTCGGTTGCGCGAGTGGTATGAGCCAGGGCGTCGTAGACCGTCGTCGTCGAAGTCAGGCTCGTCCACGTGCAGCCCGACTGGCCCGGAACGCATACCTGGTTCGTGGTCGAGGTCTTCTCGCCGAATTCGTCGTAGGTGCTCAGCGTCCGGGTCGATGGGATCGAGGCATCGCCTGGATCAGTCTCGATGAGGCCCTGGCCCAGCAGGTCGTAGGTGTAGAGCGTGGTGGCGCTGACCGGGCCGATCACCGAGATCGGCTTGGTCTCCGATAGCACGTCGCCCGCGGCATCGTAGGTGTAGCTCGTGGTCACGTTGGTGGAGTCGTCCACGGGCCCCGAGGCGACGTAGTTGCGGGTGACCGCGGTCTGATTGCCCGAGTCTGAATAGGTGTAGGCGGTGACGATGCCTGCCGGATCGGTCTGGCTCGTCATCTGATTGTGCGTGTCGTACGCGTAGCGGGTGTCGAGGTTCTGGTCGGCTGCTCCGCCGGGCAGCGTGCTCGTGCAGGTGATCGTAGAGGGATCGACGCTCGGGTTAGCGACCTCGCGGCAGAGCCTATGAAGTGAGTCGTACGCATAGGCCCTAGCCTGGCTCAGGGTGCGCTCCGAGTCCGAGGCAGACACCACCTTGAGGATGAGATCGTGGAATGCGTCGGTGGAGTACGTGTAGCTCGTCGTGATGCCGGCCGGGTCGGTCTGGGTGGCGACATCGCCCCACGCGTCGTACGTCGATGAGCCCGTCGCGTAAGGGCTAGCGGCGTCGATCTGGTGGCTCGCGTTCGTGAGGTTGCCATCGGCGTCATAGGCGAAGTAAGTCGTCCAGCTCACCGGGTCTGGGTCGTCGACCGCGCTCGCGTATTCCACCATGGAGCTGACCCAACCGCGACCAGAATCATCGAGGCTGTACCCGGTCGTGGCCGGCGGCGTGATGCCAGTCGCGTCGCGTGGTCGGACGACGGTTGTCGTTCCAGCCGCGTACCCAGAGTCGTAGGTGAATGTGCTCGCGTTCTCCGTTCCGCCGGTCGGGTCGGTGACGCTCGTCACCATTCCCGAGGTTTGGTCATACGCGATCGACCAGACGACAGGAGCCTGCGAGCCGCCATATGGTGTCAGCCCGCGGCTGATCGAGGTCAAGCGGCCGAAGGCGTCGTAGGCGAGGGTTGTGAGGTTGCCCGCCGAATCGGTGATGCCGGTCAGCTGGCTGCCGTTCGCCGAGTAGGCATAACTCCAGCTTCGATTGGCGGAGTCCGTCAGGCTGGTGATCCGCTGATGACTCGAGTCGGTTGTAAACGTCGTCGAATGGGTGGACGTCGCGTCTGTCGCGCTGGAGCCCCAGACGATCGCCAGAGACACGCCATAACGATCGGTAAGCGCGCTCAGGTGGCCCGAGCTATCGAAGCTCAGTGAGCTGCCGTCGGTTTCGGTGATCTTGTATCCGCCCCCGCTCGGCTGAGTGAGGATCTCGTAGTGGCCGGCCAGAGCCGTCCAGGCATTCTGCACCTGGCCGAATGGGACGCGGCCGCCGTCGGCCCCGTGCCAGACCACGAAGCCCGACTCAAAGCTCAGATACTGGGTCAGATTGCTCGACCAGCCGGTACCGAACAGCCCGGCCGTGCTGGGGTCCGCTGAGTTGTAGGCGAGCGAGAGCGACTGGCCCGGACCCCACGATGGAATGCTGAACAGACCGCGCGAGAGGGACGCCTCGCCGGTGGCGACGTTCACGCCCAAGTTCCAGCCACTGCCGAGATCGAACGGCACGCTCGTGTAGTAGGGCTCGTGGCCACGGTCGGTGTTGTCGAGGTAGATGGCGTTGGTCACCACGCTGGTGTTGTTGGCGATATCGGTGGCGGTGAGGCGCAGCGTGTAGACGCCGGTCAGCGACCCTGTCACCCAGGTTCCCAGGGTGCCCGTGGTGACCGGACTGGCCGAGGTCACGATCGTCGTCCAGGCGTCCGGCGCCGAGCCGGCGCCATAGTCGAGGACGTAGCCGCTGAAGTTGAGATCGCTCGCGCTGCCGGTCACAATCACCGTGCCCGCCAGCGGCTGGCCCGTTTCCGGCGCAGTGATGTCTGCGCTCGGGGGACTCGTGTCGACCAAGACCCGGCCCGAGGTGAAGCTTCGCGCGTTGCCGACGTGGTCGGTCAGGGTCACGATCCACTGATAGCAGTAGCCATCGGACAGGGTGGTAGCCTGCGGCGAGGCCGTGCTCGTGGGGCTCCCGTCGTTCTGCCAGTTGCCGGTGCATGTGCCCCCCGAGGCCGCTAGGCGCTGGCGCTGCAGCGAACGCGACGCGATGCCCGAGGCCGGGTCCGCCTCGCTCCAGGTCACGCTGTTGCTCGTAGAGTTCATGAGCAGCTGGGCGGACTCGTTGGGTGCGCTAAAGTCCGCCCCGATCGAGGAGCCATTGTCCGGCGTGAGGGTGATGGTCCGAACGGCGGACCAGGTCCCGGTGCCGTCCTGTACCAGGACCTCGATCGTCGCGGCGCCGCTCGATGAGCCAAAGCCGAGAGTCTCGGTGTACGGGCTCGTGGTATCGCAGGCCGGCAGAGTGGGGTTCGGCGTCCAGCCGCTCGAGGGGGTCAGGTTCTGGAACTTGATGCAGTTGATGCCCGAGGCGGGGATCGGCGACTCGGTCGCGGTCAGGGTCATCGAGCCGCCGGTGGTCGGGCGGAAGTAGACCGTGCCGTTGGTGCCGGGCTGGTAGACAGGTGAGCCCGACGCGGTCACATCGGGCAGGGACGGCGGGCTGGTGTCGATCAGGACGGAGCCGCTCGTATACGGGGTGTTGTTGTAGTTGCCGATGTTGTCGGTGACCGTCAGCTGCCAGCGGTAGCAGTAGCCGTTGACTAGACCGGTCACGCTCAAGGGCGAGGCGGACGTGGTCGGGCTGCCATCGTTGCCCCAGGTCACGCCGGTGCAGGTGCCGGCCGTCACGACCGGGCCCTTCTGGCGCTGGAGCGAGCGCGAGGCCACCACCGTGGGCGATGCCGTCTCGGTCCAGGCGACCGTGTAGGACGTGCCGGACTGCATCACCAGGGCGCCCTCGCCAGGCGTAGTGAAGTCACCGACCGGGGCGCTCGTATCGGGCGTGAGGGTGATGGTCGTGGCCGGTGAGATGAGCCCAGCCCCGTTGGTCGTTCGTACCGTCAGGGTCGCGGCAACGGCGCTGCCCGACCAGGTCAGGTTCTTGGTCGCGGGGTCACCCGATACCGTGCCCGAGCTGTACGTCCAGCCGGTCGCGGGCGAGAGCGTGCCGTAGGTCGAAGACGCGATGGCCGACTCGTCGTCGGTCCCGGTCGAACTCAGGGTCACGGTCCCCGCGGCTGCCGGCCGGAAGTAGATCGTGTCGCCGCTGCGCGCGCAAGAGCCCAGAGTGTCGCAGTTGTCGGTCACGAACGGCCCGCCGCCAGGCGCGCCGC
Organism: Chloroflexota bacterium; assembly: GCA_003152995.1. GTDB lineage: Bacteria > Chloroflexota > Limnocylindria > Limnocylindrales > CSP1-4 > Fen-1039. The sequence continues at coordinate 22,984 of PMBR01000109.1, forward strand.
CGGGCGTGGTGGTGTCGACCAGGATCGGGTTGGAGTAGGCGTAGCCCGAGTGGTTGCCGGCGTTGTCGAATGACCGCACCGCGATCCGGTAGCAGGTCGCGGTGACCATGTTCGACAGCGCGAAGCTCGTGGCGCTCGTGGGCTGGTTGCCGGTCATGTTGACCCAGGCGGTGGCGCAGACATCGGGCGAGGCGATCGCGACCGACTGCGGCACCACCTCGTAGTGGTCGAGGCCCGACGTGTCAGTGGTGATCGCGCTCCAGCCAAACGTATAGGAGAGAGCGGACTGGTCGTGCTGGGCCGTCGGCGCGGTGAACGCGTTCCAGACCGGCGCTGTGGCATCCCAACGGAAGGAATCGCTGTCCCAGGCCGACCAGATATGACCGTCGGAGGCTGCGACCCGCCAGTAGTAAGTGGTGCCGTCGGTGAGCGTCGTGCCGCTCGGGATCGAATAGCCCTGGGTCGAGCTCGACTGGGTCCCGCTATCGAGGATCTTGTTCGCGAAGCCCGAATCGGTGGCGACTTGCACGTCGTAGGCGGCCTGACCGGGGCCGTCGGTGGAGGTGTAGCTCCAGGCCAGTGTGCGGCTGTTGGTCCAGGTGCCACCGGTCGGCGAAGAGATGGTCGCGACAGGCTTGCTGTAGGTGATCAGGAGCGTCGGAATGTCGCCGCCGCCCTGTTCTGACGAGATCAGGCGCTTCCAATACGTACCGCCGTTGCCGTTCTCGTTGAGCTGGATGCCGTGGTTGGTCGAGGGCGTATCGACCCAGCCCTGGACGAAGTCGGTGATGTTGAACGTGCCCGTCGTTCCCTCGACCAGAGCGGCGGTCACGGCGCCGGTGGTCGTTATGGATGGCTGGGTGTTCCAGGTCACGCTCGACGCCGTCCAGCTCGAAGTCACCCGATCGACCCAGGTCGTGGTGGCCGTCGGGGAGCTGTAGTACTGGTGATAGGGATCGACCGTGAGCGTGGCCGAGTCGACGGTGGAGTTGTTCACGTCGGTCGGCAGCGTGAAGCTGATAAGGTCCTTGCAGACTTGGTCGGGGTAGCTAGGGTCCTGGCCGAGCAACATCTCGTAGTAGTAGGGGGAGTCCGAGCGGGCGAAGCCTTCCCAGTTGTAGGTCGGGTACATCGCGTCGACGAAGGTGTCCTTCATGCTGGCCGTGCCGCTGACGTTGACCGAGGGGTCGACGTACACCGGATACACCGCGCTCGCGAGCCAGGCGGGATCGACGCTGACCCGGAGCAGAGTCGTGGACCCAGCCGCTATGAGCGAGTAGGCGACGCCCACCGTCATCTGACCGCTGCCGCGCCGATCATCGGGCGTCGAGTCGGTGGCGTAGGGATGCGGCATCGTGGCCACAGTGTTGCCGGCCTTGTCGAGGAAGTTGATCGAGCCGTCCGACGCGGCGACAGGTGTCAGCCCCGGCGAGTTCAGGGCAAAAGTGAACGAAGAGGAGGCAGGCTCAGAGGCAAGGGCCAGGAAGGTGCGAAAGCCCGAAGGGCTGGCCATAACCTTCAGATCCACGCCCGGCAGCAAGCCCGCGACGTCCGCGCGGCCCGATGTGCTCGTGGGGCGGGAATCCGCCCGGCCCGCCTTGGCGCCGGGAGCGAGCGCCAGGCTGATCACGCCCTTGCCCGTGTCAACACTTACGAAGCCCGTAGCATCGTCGGGGGCTCCAACCTCGACTGGGGCCGGCGTCTTTGCGGCTCTGACGCGGCCGTTGCGGCCCGACATCAGTCCGAAGGACAGATCGATCGGCGCGAAGGCGGCCCCGGCCGACGGTTGGTAGTTGACCGGGTCGGGGCTTACGTGGGCGGTGAACGTGCCGTCGTGGTTGTCGTAAGTGTTGCTGTAGGTCGTGCGCAGCGACGGGACCTCGGTCGGGGCCTGCTTGGGCACGGCGGCCTTGAATCGCTTCCCACCGGGAGTCTTGGCGGTCGGCGCCTGAATCTGGGCATGGTCCGGCTGAGTTCCGGTCGTGGCCAAGACGACAGGAGCTACGTCGAACGACATGGAAACGAGCACCAGGCAGGTGGCTGCGCTCAAGCCACGACGGAGCAGACCACGGCGAAGCAGACGCGAGCTTGATCGTCGCGCGAAGCCGAGCATTGCGGGATCCCTCCGGCCCCAGGCCGATGATGGCGCAGACGCGCCGGTGGCCTCCTCCGCGGCCGTCATGAGCGACGGACCGAGCTCCGGTGGACGCGCCGGTCAGGACCCCTGGCACCAATCCCGCTTCTGTCTGCCCAATCCCCTACCGGCTGGAGCCAAGCTGGAGTCTAATACAATTGAACCAGCCTCTGGCGACGGATCTGCAGGAGCCAGTCCCGATGACCCAACTCGACTCCGATCCACTCTGGCTTCGGGCCGCTCGCTCACGACCGCGCAGCCGGAGCGCCAGAGTCATTGTTGGGGTCGAAGTGGACCTCTTCGTGACGGCTCAGGCCTATGTGGTCGGATTGGCGCTCGGTGCATGGGTCGGCGTCGGCTTATCCGTCGCTTTCGCCGTTGGCGGGGCGGTGAGTTTGGCCGTCGGCTCGGCCGTTGCGGGCGGCGGAGTCGCAGCTGCGAGGACCTTGACCGTGCCCGATGCCGATACGACGTTCTCGTTCATGTCGGTGCAGTTGACCGTGTAGGGCCCGGTCCCAGGCCTCGTATCGGCGGGCAGGCTGATATCGAAAGACTCGCTGGTGTCGGCCACTGTGGGCACGTCGGTCTCACCATCCAAAGTTCCGTCGGGGAGCGTGACCCTTAGGGTGCAGTGGACCGACTCTGATGTCCGAAAGCGGACAGACAGCGTGCCACCGGCTCGGCCAGGGGCCGAAGACGCAGTGAGCGTCCAGAGCGGCGCGGGCGAGGGCCCTTGAGTGACAGTCACTGTCAAAGTCCAGGTGTGCTTGGGACCGCTCTCGGGCCCATCCCGCCAGCACGAGACCTTCGGGTATGCGGTCCCGGTGAAGTCGTCGGGGACGCTGTAGGTATCGCGTCGCGGGCTGTTGCTCGGAGCCCCGAAACCGCCCAGGTTCTGCGTCAGCGCGGACGAGTAGTAGACGAGCAACTCACACTGCGTAGGGCCGTGGGTGGTCACCTCGACCCAGCCCTCTCCACCAGACTGGGCCTTGGTTGCGGCCGTGACCACGATCGAGCTCCACCAGCCCGAGCCTCCGCCGCCCGGAGCCTCTGTCGGCGCCGGCGTCGAGTCGATGATGATCCCGACCGAGGGCATGTCGGTCGGGAGCTCCACGACGATGTCGGTGGCGTCGGCGGTCGGCACCTCCGAGAGGGCAGGAGTCGAGGTCTCGTCGGCAACGGAACTCGGCTTCGCGCTCGCGCTTGGCGTTTCCTGCGCTCCCGCACCGGTCATCAGGAAGGGCAGCCCGAGAGCGCCTCCAACCAGCAGTACGACGGCCGCGAGGGCGACGATCGCCGGCCGGCCCGAGAGGCCGCGACGGCGGAGCTTGGGATCGTCCGGGAGGGTGCGCATGACATCGCCCAGCGACGGCGGCTCCACCGGCTCACGCGCGCCGCCGAAATGGGCGTGGAGCTCAGCCTCGAGTTCGCGCTGGGTCATCCCGGGCTTCATTGCGTCTCCTCCCTCGCCGACCCGGCAAGCTCATTTCGGAGTCTTGCGCAGGCGGCGTGCAGTCTCCATTTGACGGTTCCGCTGGGCACGCCCACGAGTCTGGCAATCTCATCGACTCTGAGATCGTTCCAGTAGCGGAGCACGACCACGATCCGCTGCTCGGGGCTGAGGCGATCGATGGCCCGACCGACCGTGTCGCGAGCCAGTCCGCTCTCGAAGGGGTCGGCTCCCTGTGGATCGAGATCTCCAAGGGGCCCGATCTGGACCGTCCGCCGGCGCTCCAGGATGTTTCGGCACACATTCACTACGATCTGCGCCAGCCAGGGCCGGAAGCTGTCGGGCTCTCGTAATCCATCGAACGCGCACCAGGCCCGCAGGATCGCCTCGTTGACGGCGTCCTCAGCGTCGCATCGGTCACCCAGGATCCGGGCGGCGAGACGATAGGAGGCGGCGAGTTCCGCGCTGGCGAGCCTGCCGAACGCGTCGCGCCGATCTTCGGCCGCCGACCCGGTCGCAAGCGCCGATACCATCCCTCTCTGTCCCTTCATCACAGTTAGCAAGTCTGACACCGCCCCTGCGTGATCCGCTCACCCATTAGGACAGTCGAGCTACGGCTTTCGTTGGGTTGCTCGGAGCGGTTGGTGACTCTACGCACCGCGAGGATCGCTGGTTAGCGACCATGCGGAATCCGCCTGTCGCCAAAACGAACGGCAGGTACGCTTGACTCGAATCTCGCCACTGCGGGGCTCATTCAGTTCGCCTGGCCGCCAACGATCGCAAGGGTCCGATGTCTCAGCTGAAAGACGCGCCGACCTGTCCAAAGTGCGGTGCGGCGATGGTGCGGCGGGAGCGAGGCAGTGATGGCGCCCCATTCTGGGGCTGTTCACGCTTTCCTCAGTGCCGAGGCACGCGACAGCTGGTGGACACGGGCCACACCGGTCCCACATTCGGTCCCGAAGCCACCCCTGAGAGGCTCCGCGTAAGGCGCTTCGACGGGCTCGTGCTGGCCTGCGGCAGAGTCGGCCTGGTAATCGGGCTCGGGTTCATCTTCGTCGGGCTTGTGGCCGGGCCGACCGCGTACGGACTCCTCGGGGCCATCCTCGTGGCCCTGGTTGGACTCGTGGTGCTCCCCTCGCCGTTCCTGCCGCGGGACTTCGCCAGAGCCTCCGCGGTGAAGGTCGCGCTCTTCTGCGTTGTCGCGGCGGTCTTCGTCGTCGCTCTGGTTCCGGTGTCTGACTGGTTAGCCCACTACCTGAGCGGCGCGATCCTGCACTCGATCCCGACGCCCTCGGCGGCCGCTCCCTCGCTCGCACGCTGATTGAGCCACGCCTGAGCACCCAGTTTCGCGACTAACCGCGCATAGTGCCGGCCCAGTCGCTGCTATGGATACGACAATTGACCCGGGTTCATTCGAAATCTCGCGCCTCCATAGTGGCCGCCTCAGCCTCTCGGTGACGGCCGACTGAGTCCAAGAGCCACGCAAGGCCGTGGAGAGACCGGGCCACATCGAGCCGGAAAGTCTTGGGTTGGGCGGCAGCGAGTGCCCTACAGATCTCCAAAGCCTCGGTTGCGGAAACGAGCGCCTCCTCTTGACGGTGAAGACGTGCCTGCACCAGCGAAAGGTCCCTGAGAGAGATGGCGAGGAGTGGCCGGTAGACGGCAGGACGGACATCAACGAGTGCCCGGCAGATCGTCACCGCCTCCGTTATCGAGGCCATGGCGTCTGAGCGGAGGCTCAGATCTGCCTGCAGCGTCGAAAGGTTGATCAGAGACCCGGCCAGTTTGCCCAGGAAGATCTGACTCCTATCTACCGCTAGAGGCCTGTAGATTGTTACCGCCTCCATCATTGAGGCCAGAGCCTCCCTCAGCCGGCCCTGGTCGTGTCCATGCCCCCCAGCCTCTCCCGACAGCAGGGCGCGGCCGTGTCTTGAGGGTGGAATAGCCTCATTCGCCACCTGCAAGGTTGCCGCTGACGCCCGGGCGCGGCGCGCAATCGCGGCTTGATGGTTCGACAGATTGCTGAGCACCATAGCTAGATTGGGCCGAAATGCGTCGGGTCGGGCAGCAGCAAGCGCCCTATACATCTCCACCGCCTCGAGGCTTGAGACAAGGGCCGCCTCAAAGTCACCTAGCTCGGCCTGACACCCCGCGAGGTTGTTGAGAGCCATAGCTAGATCGGGCCGGAGCGCGTCTGGCCGGGCAGCAGAGAGGCCCCGAAGAACCATCACCGCCTGGGTCGCAGAGGCAAGAGCATCCTCTCGGTGTCCGATCTGACGGACAGAGAGGTTACTGAGCGAGAGAGCCAGTGCGTGAAGGGAGCCGTCTCTTCCATCGACCGCAAGTGCCCTCCGGATCTCCACTGCCTCCGTGATAGACGCCAAGGACTCCTCCGGGCGATCGAGTTCTGCTTGCCTGTTGGAGAGGCTGAGAAGCGACTGCGCGAGGTCGGCCCGATAGAGATCGGGCTGATCGGCCGCTAGGCCTCGACCAATGTCCACCGACTCAGTGATAGCGACCTGTGCCTCCCCGAACCTACCCAGTGCCTCCAGGTGGCCTGAGAGGTTGTTGAGCGCCCTCGCTAGACCGGGCCGGAAAGCGTCGGGGTGGGAAACGGCCAGGACCCTAGTGATCTCCACGGCCTCGGCGATTGAGCCCAATGCCTCATTGAATCGCCCGAGCTCTGACTCGTAGACGGAGAGGTTGCTCAGCAGCCGGGCGACCTGTGGCGCGTCATCCCTAGCTCTTGCAGCCGCCAAAGATGCGCGCGTTACGACCAACGACAGTTCACGTAACGCCACAGTAGGATGGGGAAGGCGCTCCAGAACACCCTCGACGACTGCGGGGCGAGGGTCTCGCTCAACGGCTGCCGCTAGGACCTGACCCACTGGGTCTCCTACGTCCTGGGCCACCTCCATTGCCGAGAGCCACAGCCTCTCGACGTCCCCGGCGACCGCCGCCTCGAGCGCCCTCCTCGTGCTCGGGTAGCAGGAGGCCCCTTGGCCCAGGACCCTGAGCGTCCGCTTAACGCTTGCCGGCTCGGCACCGGCCAGCAGGTGCTCGGCAAGTGAGGGGACGTCCCGAAGCACCGCGGCGACATGAGCTTCCCCGAGCAGGTCCGGCTTGAGCGGCTTGAACCACTCGTCAGGGGCGCCCGGATACAGGTTGCGAAGCCACCTCGCCACAAGGCGGCGAGTCCCCTCAGAATGGCTGGCCAAGTCGGGCACTGCGCACAGAGCCTTCTCTGCCTCATCCTCGTTCCTGGCGCTGACCAAGGTGGCGACAACCACGGCCCGCTCGGTTGAAGCCCCGTCGTCCCCGAGCTCAATGCGGGCTTCTGCGGAAGTGGCGCGCCAGTACCTCCGCTCTCGATCCAGGGCGTCCGTGAGGAGCGAATCTCGAGTAATCGGCCCATGTCTCGCATGGGCCGCGCCTGAGAAACCCGGCGCGCAGATTGTCGAGAGGGCGGACATCTGGAGAAACAACGGCCCGTTGCCCCATCGCGAATCGAGATGGGGCACGCGGAGATTCTCAGTCGGCATTCCCAGGAGCTTGCCGAACGACGCTAGCGCCGCTCGTAACGCGTCCCGCCGGTCGCCTTCGGTGGGATCAACGTCGCTGGGTTCGTAGAAGGTCGTCGACGCCACGAGCGGCTCGGCCTGTGTTTCTTCTGACTTCGCGTGCAGATGTGACCACCAGTCGCCCTTCCAGCGAGCGAGCAAGACGATCCGCCAGGGTTTGCGTGGCGGTTCGTCTAGGAGCACGCCAAGAAGGCGCAGGATCTGATCGACGCGACCCTCGGCGTCATCGACGACCACCAGGGTCGGCCTTCTGAGACGCGCTATGCCGGCCAGGGAGGCCGGCGACGGGTCAGCCTTGAGGAAGCCCGTGAGCCAGCCGGCGTTGGCCTGGGACCTGCACAACTCGGCCGCGAGCCTGGTCTTGCCGATCCCGGCGGGGCCGCTGATCAACGCCAGACCAGACCGCGGATCGGACGCGCACCAACCCAAGAGAAGTCCGAACTCCTTGTCTCGGCCGCGGAATGGAGCAGCTTCGTACTCGGGGTGCAGCAATAGATTGGGATTGGCCCGAGCTATCTTGCGGGGCAACGTCGCGTAGGGTGGGTTGAGCGCCCGCCGTGGGTCCCCTACCGAAGGTTCGCCGCCTGGAAACAGGTGGCCGATCAGGAACGGCGCCGTGACTCCCAAGACTGCGGCCATTCCAGCGAACAACGCCCCAGCCGCCACTAGAGAGAGTCCCAAGAAGAGCGACGCGGTGGCGGCCGCAAGGGCTACGACACCAAGTACGAGGGCTACCAGCAAAACCTTGAGCCAGAGTGCCCACTCACGCATCGCGCAAGCCCCCGTAGCGATCGACAAGCCCCTGCTGGCAGTTTACCTGGCGAGATCGTGCACTACGTGGTCATCGTGCGGGCGGCCAGCACAGCTGTGACTACGGCCAGAGAGCTTTCTTCGCGCCCTCGGCGACGACCTCGATCAGGACGCTCCGGAGGGCGTCCGCCGCCCCTTTGCCGCCCTTGGCTGCCAAGCGGCGGAACCTGAGGGCGGCACCCTGGGTCCGCGCAGTGTCGCGCACGAGGTCGGGGAATGTCGCCTTCAGCTCATCGCGCTCCTGAGCACTGAGCCCATCGGCCTCGTCGGCAAGGTCGGCAGCGGCGGCAAGGGCGCTAGTGGTCCAGGGATATGGGGCGCCACAGGCCTGGCAGTAGCTCGGCCGGTCGAAGGCGAAGCCGCCGAGCACTCCAGGGACATGGTAGTGGCCGCGAATGGCCGCCTGGCAGCCATCACACGCCGTGACCGTCGCGGAGCCGCACTTTGCGCAGAAGGCTTCGTTGCTCTCCGGGTAGTCGCGGGCCATCGTGTTGACTACGTGACCTTCGCGGCAGATCTGCGCGATGTCGTAGGTGCCCATACGTTGAGGTTAGCAGAGCCGCGCGGCCGCATTTCAGTGGCGCTATCAAGCCGTAGTCAGGGTTGCGTTCAGCTCTTACGGGTTCCGCCCGGTGTATCGCCAGTATCTGAGGAACCCGAAGAACTGCGCTTGCCTGCCATCTTGTCAGTCGCTCTTTGTAGGGCCGTGAGATCAAGCTTTCGCGCGGTCTCGGCGTCGAGAACCAGCAACTCCTGGCCGCTCAGTACCCTTTCCTCCTGTCGTCGAAGCGCGCCGAGCATTGCGGCAATCGCCCGGTCGATCTCCTCGACATCCTCACGCTTCCACGGGTTCCAGAAGAAAAGCACAATGGGCGCCATCCACGGTCGACTTGGCCACGGATGCGCAAGCCGGATGATGGCGTTGGCCCACGCGTCGTAAGCCCGAAGCTCTCCCAAAAGACTCAGGTCGGCGAGAGTGAGCTTGGCCATCTTTCGTTTGGCTTGCCATCCGATCCACATACCACTGAAGAAGCGGAGCTCACCGGAAGCGGCGTCTTTCATGAGATTCGTGAAGACGACGCAGTACTCACGAGTTTCGCGGATCTGCTCCCTGCGGAAGTCGCGAAGCCTGTCTTTCCTGCGCCGGCCCTCTTCGAGCCGGCCGGCAAACAGGCTTCCGCCGACATTTATCAGGCCGACGATCGTGGCGGCGATCGCGGTCAGTAGACCCGCCAGAAGAATCGCAGTCGCCTGATCCATCAGGCTGACGGGAGTTCGCGCAAATGCGCGTTGGGTTCGACAACCAGTTTGGTCGGCCGGTGCCACCAGTCGTTCATCGCCCTCGCCTCCTGCTCGGACCCTCCTCGGCGCCCGACGCCTCGGTTGTCAGGATACCCCTGCCGTCGCTCCCCTAGATCCCACACGAGCGGGTGATGGTGTTGCCGGTCGCACGGGAGTCCGGCTGCGAGTCTTGTGGACCGGCCCAAGAAAGCGTCAACTATGGCCGATAAATCTCTGCGCTCGATAGCGTCGGGCCGCTAGCTGTGGCAAGGCCGCAGAAGACGAGGATACGACCATCGTTGAGCGTGGCGGCCATCGGGGCCACGCGGGCTTGCAACATGTTGCCGGTCTTCGAGAAGACCCCGGTCGCCGGATCGTACGGCTCTGCCGACCCAGGTGTGCCATCGCCCGCAACTAGGACAGAACCGTTAGGCAATAGCGCGGCGATAGACTGCCGGTGGGTCGAGTTCATGTCGCCGGTGCGAGCAAACCGACCCGTGGAGGGATCATAGAGTTCGGCCTCGAGGACCCCGGAGCAAGTGTTTCCACAGGCCTCCCCACCTGTCACAAGTGTGCGTCCGTCGCTCAGCAAGGTGCCGTTCTGCGACATGCGGCCGGCAATCAGTGAACCTATCGCGTGGAACTTTCTTATGGCCTGCCCGAAGGCGGCCCCGACCTTTGGCATGGGGACTACGGTTCCGTTGTGGTACGCCCGGCCCATCGCCTCGTCGTAGGCGGTCGTGAACGCATACGCCGACTCAGGCGCCTGCGCAGCAAGCTCACGGACGCGATCTGCAAATCGGGCGGCCCTCGCCTCGTCCTGTTCGGCTTGGCGTGCATCGCGCGCATCCTGGATCGTGCGCTTGGCGACGGCCAGGGCGGCCCAGGCGCCGACTGCGGCGCCAACCACGCCACCGCCCACTCCCGCAATGGCACCGACAATGGCCCCTTGCACAGCCGGATCGGCAGACTTGACGCTCACCAGCACAGCGATGCCGAAGCCAAGCCCGGCAGCTGCCACGGCTACCACCGGGAGGACGATCCGCGGACCCCACTTGCCCATGCAGTGATTGTCGCAGCGCGATAAGCCTGACGTAAGCTGACACCGCTAGCCTCGCCCATGGCCCCCGCTCCGCTGGTCGCCGACGATCCCGGCCCGGTGCCGGCCAGTTCGAGCGACTGCGTCGGGGGCGCCCTTCGGAACACTCGCCAACGGCGTACAGTGGCTCAATCGGCTGGCCACCCTGGCGCGCCAGCGGCTAGTGGGGGCGAGACGTATGTCACGCGTGACTGAGCGTATCGGAGCGCACCCGGCCTATGCCCAGCTGGTGGGCGCTAGGCGCCGTTTGGCAGAGGTCGCACCGCCGAGCGACTCGGACTCATTTCAGTCGTATGAGCGAATCCGGCAGGTGCTGGAGCGGGTGGAGAGCCTCATCAACGAGGCCGACCCAGCCCTCGTGTCGCCCGATCTCCTGCAGCTCATGGCGCCCATCATGGCGGAGCTGGCAACGGCTGTAGAGCAATACGCCCAGACGCCCGACGCTCCGCAACTTGCAAGTGCTGAGGCCAAACTGGACGCACTGATCGCCGTTATCGGGTGGCCCATCGCGTACGCCTTCAAGAAGCCATCGGGGATGGGCCAGGCCGTGGCTTCTTACCGAGACGCGGTGCAGACCTACCTAGGCAGACTGCGGAAGCAGGGCGATCAGTTAGCGGCGCAGCTGGCATCGCTGCAGGCCGAGGCCGAGCAAGCCACGGCGACAGTGGCCTCAGCTGCCACCGATGGCGTTGCCGAAGCGAATGCAGTCGCCGCTGCGGCCGAGGCACGTCTGACCGCGGCTTCCTCTGATGCCGACACCACCTTGGCTGCAGCTATAACCGCGGCCGAAACACAAGCCAACGCCCTTGTCGCCACAGCCGAGGAACACCTGACCACATTGGCAGCGGCTGTGGAGGCGCACAAGGCCCGCTTGGATACTCTGACCGCGAGCTACAGCGACGTGTATACGGCGGAGCAGAAGGTGCGCGATGCCAATGCCGCCGCGGCGCTGACAGACGAGGCCGCCCGAAATGAGGTCGCCCGAGCAGCGGCAGCCGCGGCTGCACAGACAGCACTTGCCGGGTGGACAGCGGACGCCCAGGCAACGCTCGACAAGCTCGCCGCCTGGGAAGCGGATGCCGAGCGCCGGGGTAAAGACATGCTCGGCGCCCTTGCCGGGCGGGCCATGGCTGCCGGCTATGGCAAGTACGCGGACGACGAACGGCGGACCGCCAACTGGCTCCGGCGGGGTGCGGTCGCCGCTGGGGCGGTAGCCATCCTGTGGTCGGTGGGGGTTGCCGCCTTTGCGCTTAGCTCGGCGTTCGAGTGGACCTTGTTGCTGCGATTCCTGGCAGCCGTCCCGATGTTGGCCATCGCGCTGTACCTGGGCGAGCAGTCCGGCAAGCACCGAGACACTGAGCGCCAGGCCCGCCGAAGCGAGCTAGAACTGGCCGCCCTGGACCCCTACCTAGCCAGCCTAGACCCCGTGAAGCGGGGCGAGGTCAAGGAGAAGCTCGCGGACAGGATGTTCGCCCAGCCGCAGGTCCCAACCGAGGCTCCCTCCGACGTGATCGGCCGCCTGTTTGACCTGTTGGAGAAGCTGATCAAGAAGCAGTAGCCGGCCCCGTTCCGCCTTACTAACTCGGTGCCAGTACCTCGGCGAGGGCAGCAGGTCGCGGTGGAGGGCCGGCTCCAGACCCGGCAGGGACGACGACCGCGGCACGCGCCATTGTTAGGTTCGACCCGCAGCCATTAGGCCCCCGCGCAGCCGCTCCGGCTTGCCGCACCACGTCGGGATCGTCGTTTAGGATGGCTTCTGACCGCGTCGTCCGACGCGCACAGGAGGGTTGGCGACATGGGTGGTTGGGAGAAGGCTGCCGATCCCCGCGCTTCCCATCCACTCGGACACGAAACGGATGCTTGGGCACGATGCCGCGATAGCGTTGCTATTGCGGGCCCGCGGAGTGAGTCATGTGGGCGTCCACTCCGCACCCGAGGCGCCCACCATGACCGCTCAACCCTTGCCCGCCCTGACCAGCGGAGACCCCTCCGCGTGGGACCAGGCCCTCTACGCCTTCTTGATCGAGAAGGGCAACCGCTCAGGGTCTAGGAGAACCGTCGAGTCATACAGCCGGATGCTCTGGCCCTTCTTCGCCGAGCGCAGCTTGACCCCAGATCGAGTCAAGCCTGGCGAGGTCCTCGCCTGGGTCCACGGCATCGGGAAGTCGGGCCGGACACCGTCCTCGACCACGGTCGGCGCCCGGATCGCCTGTCTCTCCTCCTTCTACCGCTTCCTGATTCGGATGGGCCTGGTCGTGTCCAATCCCTGTGACGCCGTCGAACGCCCAAGAGCCGTCCAGTCGGTCGCCCGTGGATACAGCGCCGACGAGGTGCGACGGCTCCTTGCCGTCGTCCCCGACACCGTGGCCGGCCGCCGGGACAGGGCGATCCTGCTGACCCTGGTATTAACCGGAAGGCGTCGAGCCGAGGTGGTTGGTCTGAAGGCTGGCGACCTCAGCATCGAAGGCGAGACGGTCTTCTACGCCTACCGAGGCAAGGGCGGTAAGAGAGGACGACGGGAACTCCCCCGCCCTGCATACGAGGCGATATGCGCGACGCTTGCCGATGCCGGCAAGGAGCTGGCCTCGATGACTCCGGCCGAGTCGCTCTGGCAAGCCGCCGCACGAGTGGAGGGAGTCACGAGCGGCACGTTCTACGCTAGGTTCCGCCGATATCTGCAGCTTGCCGGCATGGCCCCGACCGGCATACACGTCTTGCGGCATACCGCGGCAAAGCTGCGGCGAGATGCCGGGGAGTCGATCGAGGGAATAAGTTCATGGCTCGACCATTCGAGCCTGCAGGTCACTTCTGTCTATCTGCGGCGGCTTGAGGGGCAGGAGGATCTGACCTGGCGCGACGTGGCCGAAGCGATCGGACTGTAGAAGCTGGTGGCCGGCCGATCCTAACGGGCGCTTCGAATGAGTCTTCCAGGGGAACATGTCGAGTCTTCGACGTGGCAGACTCATCGCATGACTGACACGCCAGGTTGGGTTGACCCGCTTCAGAGCAGGATCGAGGAGGCGTTGTCGCGTGGTGCTTGGGCCGCCTCGTGCGCTGGCTACGAGCGCGATGGTCGGCTCGAATTCGTCACGAAGACCAACGGCGACGTCCTCGCCACGATCAGGTTCCAGGCACCCGGCGAGACGGCCGTACGAAAGTGGCGCTGTTCGCTTGGGGTAGCTCTCATTCTGGCCGCCGGCGGGGCTCGCATCGAACGGATCTGCGGCCCCGACGAAGCCATCGGCTGGGAGGCAACGGCCGTCATCAACATGTCCTGGAGGATGCCGCCCGTCCCGGTCAGGCTTCGACCGATCGATCGGGATCGGGGCTGGGCCGCTATATGCACAGACTTCCGGGGCGTGGCGGCTTTGCCCTTGTCGCGGATCCAGATGTCTCTGCTCGGCGGCCGGCGGCTTGGAGAGGCCTTGTCGGAGGCGGTTGCGAGGACGAAGATCCCCGGATTGCGTGCGCGGATTGACGCCGAGCGCCGGGGACTCGGCGACGACTTCCCTGTCACCGTCGCCGCCGCTGCGGCCGACGTCTTCGACGGCCCGGCAGCGATGGCTGGCGCCGATGATGGGCTCGCCACGCTTGAGTGGCAGGTGATGAGCCGTGGCCTCGCTGAGAGCGAGTGGACGATCGTGGCGAGTACGCCAGACGCAGACTCGCTGGCTCGAACCCCGCGGCGCCGCGCCCGACTGAATGCTGCGGTCGAGAAGCAGGCGCAAGAAGACGCCTTCGGTACGGGAGTCCACTCACCCCGCTCGACCTGGAACATCGTCTCACTCGACGCGCCGGTCGGGACTTCCGACGAGTCCGCCTCGTTGAGCGATCTTCTCCCCGGAGAGCTTGACGTGAGTTCTGGCCTCGAGATCGACGACCTCCTTGCGGCGGCCAGTCTGACCGACCGGGAGAAAGAGGTCCTTGAACTTCAAATCGACGGGCTGAAGCAGGTCGAGATCGCCGATCGCCTCGGCATCGCCCCGGGCACCGTCGCTGCCTTGTCCGGCCGGGCAAAGCAGAAACTCAAGCGAGCGCGCTCCGACACGTAAAGAATCCCCTCGACAGCTGCCCTTACTCGGTATGGACAGCTCAAGAGTCAGAACCTTCATCGCCATCTATCGCGGCCGCACGGCGTCAGACGCGCGTCTGGTCGCCATCACCTCCGACCCGGCCATCGTCGCAACCGTTGTCGGGCAGATGCTCGCCGACCAGAAAGACGGAACCGGCGACGATCCCGTAGTCGGTGCGATCGACCGGGCTCGTCGCCACGGGCTACGCGTCATTCGGCGCGAGCTTCGAGATCAGCGGCCATGACGACGCTGCTGGACGCAGCCCTGGAGATGGCCGCAGCGGGCTGGGCCGTCATCCCGCTGCACTCACCAGTCGATGGCGCCTGCGATTGCCGCAAGCCTGACTGCCCGTCGCCAGGCAAGCATCCGCGGACCAAGAACGGCCTGAGGGATGCGACCACCGACGCCGATCAGATCCGCCGCTGGTGGGCCATGTGGCCTGACTCGAACATCGGCGCAGTGGTTCCCGACGGCTATGTCGTCGTAGATGTGGACGTGGCCGACCTCGCGACAGTGTTCGCGGCCGGCGAGATCCCGGCAACCGCAACCGCGAGGACTGGGCGAGGCTGGCATTTCGTCTATCGCACGCCCGTGCCGGTCAGACCAAAGGTCGCTGTGCGAGAGCACGTCGATCTGCGAGGGCCTGGCTCGTACATCGTCGTGGCCCCATCGCGGCATGCGAACGGCAGGCAGTACGAGTGGGTGACAGCACTCGCCGAAGGCGTCGCCCCGGCTCCCGAATGGGTGCTGCGGGCCGCCGGACCCCGACCTCAGGAGCCAGGAGGCGCTGAGGGCGCGCCGATCCCCCAGGGCAGTCGGAACGACACACTGGCACGGTTGGCCGGTGCGATGCGGCGCCAGGGGATGACGGTCGATGAGATCTCCGTCGCGCTGCAGGCCGTGGACGTTGCGCGCTGCCGCCCGCGGCTCGAGCCCGAGGAACCCGGCTCGGTCCGACGGATCGCCGCCAGCATCGGGCGCTACGCACCCGCCGAAGCCGCCAAGGCCGCGCCTTGGCCGGAGCCCGAAGATCGCGGCACCGCTACGCTGTCCGAACTGGGGGACGTGCAATACGTCGAGGACCTCGTTCGACCCGGCCGCATCATCGTGTGGGCTGCCGAAGAGGGTTCGGGCAAGAGCTACGCCGTCGACGACGAACTTGCGATCCGGGTCGCGGTGGCAGGCGGGTCTTTCGCGGGCACTTGGCCGATCCTCCAAACCGGGCCGGTCCTGGTGCTCTCCGAGATGCATTCAGATGACGACTATCAGCGCGAGACGACCGTGCTCGCCTCGCTCGGCCTTGAGCGCTCGGCTCTGGCGGATCGCTACTTCCGATTGCCGTTGATGACCGCGGCCGGCGGCAAGCCGGCCCTCACGGTACCGGAATGGCAGGAGTGGATCACAACGTGGCTGCGCGACCATGAAGCGCTCCTGTTGGTGGTCGACACTGCGACGGGCGCGACTCAGGTCGACCCGTGGGGCGCGGCGATCCAATCCGTCTACCAGAACCTCCGAGGCATGCTGGCCGCCTATCCGGCCCTGGCCGTGGTCCTGGTCGTTCACTGCAAGAAGCCGAGCGGCCGGGGTGATCGGCGCCTGTCCGACGTTCTCGGCGAGTGGGGTCGCTGGTGCGATGTGGTCGTGCTCCAGGAGAACGACGGAGCGAGTCTGACGCGGACGAAGATCTCGGTCCGCAAGCGCGTCTCCCACGAGCGGCGGATTGTCGCCACCAAGGCCGGCGGCCTCCTGGTCGATCCGCATGACCTCGTCTCCGAAGGGCCGAAGGTTGGGCTCGACACGGTCGTCAATGTCATCGCTGGCGCCTTGGGCATGACCATCAAGGACCTGGCGAAAGCTCTCAAGGTGGCCCCGTCGACAGCAGCGACCTACGCGCAGGAGGCCGAGCGCAGCGGGCGGATCGAGCGACGGCGGAGTGGCCCGAAGGGGCAATTCAGGCTGTATCCGGTTACCAGCGACCCAGGCGAAAGCGCTCCTTCCAATCCTCCGAGTGCTTCCGCCGAGGGGTTCGGAAGCTTCTGGGACACCACCCCCCGAAGCGATCCGGCTTCCTTCCGACCTTCCGACGACCCTATAGGGTCGGAAGGAAGCCGGTCGGAAGGAAGCGGCTCCGTGGGCCCAGCGGACGGCATCTTCGGCGACCAGGGCGGAGCGGAGACCGACCTTGGGCAGCGGGACAGGGGGCCAGCGTGAGCACGCCGTGGCGGTCCTCGGGTTCCAAGGCTGCCCCAGCCGGTGCCGCAGCTGAGCCCGTGTGGACCGCCTCGTCAGGCCAGGCCTTGCGGACCAATCCGGACCGCCTGATCCGGGTTCTCGCCGAGGGCCTGCGGACCATCGAGGAGCGTCGCGCACGCGAGCAGACGGAGTTCCGAAACAGAGCAATCATCGTGCCCCCAAAGACGGAGGAACCAAGCGATGAGCCTACCCCGGAACCCTGACGACCTGCGCGGCCTGCGAGCGGCTATCTGGATCAGAGAGAGCACGCGGGGCCAGTTCGATCGCTACGGCCCAGAGACCCAGCGCCGTCTGATCGCGGCCGCCATTGCCCGCTTGGGCCTGGTCAACACCGGCATCGAGTTCAGCGTGGCCCGCTCCGGCTCGACCGTCTACCTCCATCGGACCATGCGCGAGGCGATCGCGGCGGCTCAGGCCGGCGCCTACGACGTGCTCGTCGTCGCCTACGTCGACAGGTGGCAGCGCAATCTCCGTCAGACGCTCAATGTCCTCGAAGATGAGCTCCATCCGGCGGGCGTGGGGGTCTGGTTCTGCGACGAGGAACTCCTCTCGAGTTGCGAGCGCAGCTGGGACCAGCTGGTCGATCTGGCCAAGGCGGCCGAGTCGTGGCTGCGGCGTCATCGCCGCCGGGTCAAGGAAGGCCTCGCGGCCAAGCTGGCCTCGAAGCGCGACCCCGGTGGCCGTCCGCCCTTCGGTTTCCGGCGCAACGAGGGCAAGCTCATCGTCGTCGATCCAGAGCGGATCGAGGTCGCCAAGCGTGCGTTCAGCCTGGCCCTGGAGCGCCTCACGGACCGTGCCATCGCGGCGCGCCTCGGTGTCCCGCTCTTCACCGTTCGCGGCATCCTGACTTCGCCGCTGTACGTCGGCCGACTGCGCGACGGTGGCCCCGCCAACTGGCCCCCGGTCATCGACGTCACGACCTGGAACGCCGTGGCCCAGCTCCGTGCGGCGCGATGTCGGCGAACCCCGGGCCGACCCGAGACCCGGCGGACCTACTTGCTGCCGATGCTCGAATGCGCGGCGTGTGGACGACGTCTCGTCGGTGACAAGGATCGCTACCGCCACATCAATGCGTGCGAACCGTTCAGGGCGGTGGTTCCTCAGCCTGAGCGACCCACCCGCGGCCAGCACCTGCGCATCCCGGGTCAGAGCTACCCCCGGATCGACTTCGAGTCGCTCGTGCCGCTTATCCTCGAACGGGTCAGCCTCGGCGCAGCCGATATCGCGTCAACGGTCTCGCTCTACCACTCGATGCGTGGACCGGGTCCCGACCGGCTGGCCATCGCCCGGATCGCTCACGAACGCGACCGTGCGGCAGCGACCTTCGTCCGCGACCGCGATATGGTCGCGCTGGGGGAGGGGATGGCCAGACTCGACGAGGAGGAGCGAGCCGCCAAGGTGAGCGTTCCGGCGGAGCCGCTCCCGCCTGCCGAGATCCGGCGCTACCTGGAGCATCTGCCTGAGTGGTGGGCAGCCGTGGGGCCCGAGGATCGCAAGGCCCTCGCCGAGACACTCTTCGCCAAGATCAGGGTGCTGGGCCTGCGGAAGGCTATAATAGAACCGACGTTCGAAGCGGCCGCTCGGGGCCTGCCTGAAGCGTTTGGAATAGATGAGGTCGAAATGGTCGGGGCGAG
>PMBR01000014.1 GCA_003152995.1 Chloroflexota bacterium
TGTTCGGGCGTGGCGTCGGCGTCTGCCTTCGTCCGGCGCACGATACCATCGCGATGATTGGGCGGGCCGTAGAGCGTGTACAGCTTGAGCGGCGCGGAGCCGACGCTGCGCACGTTGTGACGGGCGCCGGCGGGCACGATCATCGCGAAGTCGGCCGTCACGCGGTGCGTCGTGCCGTCGATTGTGATCTCGCCGTCGCCGGCCTCGACCCGGAAGAACTGGTCGCGATCCTTGTGCACCTCCGAGCCGATCTCCCCACCGGGCGGNNAGCACGAGTTGGAGATGGTGACCGGTGTAGAGCACGCGGCGGAAGTCCGCGTTGCCCTTGGTGAGCCGCCCGATGTCGTCAACGAAGCCCTTCATGCTGTCCGCAGTCTCCTTCCTGTGTGACCCGGGGGCGTGGTGCGGAAAGCGCCAATGTGCCGTCGATTGTCACCGGTCGAGCCTACGCGGGGCTCGTGGTCTGCCCCAGTGCCGAACCGCCCCTCCGGCATGGAAGCCGGCCTCGAGGCCGGCATCGGCGGCGCTCGGCGCGGGACTCAGGACGACAGGAGCGCGGCAGCGTCGGACTCCGCCCGCGCGATGGTGGTGGCTCGACTGGGGGACGTGTACCGCCGTCGTCTCCGCTCCGTGCTCGGCGCAGGTGCGCACCCTATTGGCCTGACCGACTCACGAAGCCTCGGTTGTCACCTTCCCCAAAGCCGATGACGTGAAGGCCCCTCTGCGGCTTGTCTACGCGATCTCCGAGTCCCGGTAAACGTAGCTCGGCGCGTTCGTGACTGCGATCAGCAATGATGGCGACGGTGTGTCGGCCCTAATCCTCTCGCCCCGACCATTCGAGTAGGGTCGGCCTGCCCTCTCGCGCTCACCCGCATCAGCTGCCATCGCGCGAGCTTGGATTCGCGTGGCCGGGGCTTTGCGGAATGGCTCGCCTGCCTGCGCCCGCTATCGCATCCAAGCAGCTCCCGACCGGACCGCACGAGTCAGCGGTACCAGCGGGCCGGCGGTTCGAAAGGAGCTCGCCGAGGAGCGGCTGATCCTCTGGTTCGCGCCGCCAGAGGGCAAAGAAGGGCTGCCGATTTGACCGACCGAGTAAAGCGTGCTTTACTGGCTCTATGAGAGTCAAGCGTCCTTTACATCACCTACGATCATGCCCTCTGGACGGGATCCGCAAGGTGGCGGGGCGCTCGCGATAGTTCTCTTGATTGTGTCGTTCCTCGTGGTTTCGCCGTTGAAGGCAGATGGGAAATGGATCGAATCGTGAACAACCAGACAGTGAAGCGACGTGCCCCGGTCGTGCATTACCTTCTCGCGATCACGTTTGGCACAATTCTGACGATCGCCGTGTCACTCGTGGTTGGGGCTTCGAACTCCGACGACTTCTGGCTCGCTGCGGGCATCGGCGCGATGTGCGCGGCCTATCCCTCTGTTTCCCTCGGCGCCTGGTTCTTCGTTTCGAACCACACGGTTACCCGTGATCCTCGCGGCGAGGAGAGTGTCGAACTGACCTGGCTGAAGCAGGCGGCATCCGGAGCGTTCCTCGACGTTCTCATCGCGACGCTCGTCGTGGCCGTCGTACTGATGATCGGCAGATTCGACGTCGAGGCGCTGCCGGTATTGCTTGCCTTGATTGGCTTGAGCGCGGTCGATGCAGGTCTGCGCTACCTCGTGAACCGCTACCGTGCGGTGAGATGAGGAACAACATCGCCGAACGACGACTCGATCGCGAATGGACTCAGGCCGACCTCGCACGCGCGCTCGGCGTCTCTCGGCAGACGGTCATCTCGATCGAACGCGGGCGTTTCGACCCCTCGCTGCCCCTTGCGTTCCTCATCGCTCAGACATTTGGTTGCAGGATCGAGGACGTGTTCATCGCAGAGAAGACAACGTGATCCATCGACCGTGATCCGGGGACGCAGGGGAAGTCCGTGCCGCTCGATCGCCTCGTCGAGGTCAGCACCGTCGATGTTCGAGACCACCGAGGTCTGAACGGGACAGGCGCGAGGGGGCTCGAGGGGGCGGGGCCGCAGCGCCGAACTCGGGCCCCCAACGAGACGTGACGTTCTGGAGCGCGAGCTCGCCAGAATGCTGTTCGGCGATGTCGATGTCGCCCTCGTCGATGACGGTGGCCGTGCAAAGTACGGGCGGTCCGCGGCAAACCTGATCGAAGCAGGGAGGCCATCGTGGACTCAATAAGAAAGGCCGCGCTCGCCGTGGGGTGCTATTCATCCTCGCATTCATCACTTCGATCGCCGGAGTCGCCTACGGACCGGTCCTGAGCGACCCCAATTACATCGCCAGCGCCGGCGCCGACACGCGCGTCTCCTCTCGCCCCGACCAATTCTGCGAGACACGTTCGAGCCGGACCTAGCGGTCCGGCTTTCTTATTGCCGGGCAAGAGGTCCGGTCCGGCCGTCGCCGAGCCGCGACAGGCGGCAGTGGGCCGCGACGCCTCCTCGACCCGTGGGATCATAGGTCGCGTGACTGATCCCACCGCCGCCGACGAGACGCGCATCGACCGCTGGCTGTGCGCGGTGCGCCTCGTGAAGACCCGCCCGCTCGCGACGCGGCTGTGCGAGGGCGGCCACGTCCTCGTGAACGGGTCGCCGGCGAAGCCGTCGACCAAGGTTCGCGCAGGTGATCGGGTGGAGGCACTCATCGCGGATCGCGAGCACATCATCGAGGTCGTGCGGCCGATCGAGTCGCGGGTCGGGGCCCCCGCCGCCGCGACCTGCTACGAGGACCACAGCCCGCCGGTCGTGACGGAGGCCGGGCCGGGGATGATGCGCATCCGCGGGG
>PMBR01000106.1 GCA_003152995.1 Chloroflexota bacterium
AACGGGACGACCGCGATCCCGAACCTCGATGTCAACGTCGAAAGTCTGCATGACGGCACCGCGGCGATCACCGACTCCGCCGGCAACTACACGCTCATGGGTCTCTCGCCCGGGTCCTACCGGGTCAGCTTCCGCCACGACCTGACGGCCAGCAACCAGACCGGATGCTGGTATTCGGCCGTCGCGTCGAAGTTCTCGGCCAGCTGCGCTTCCTACACTCCGATCGTCGTCACCACGGCCAACGTGGCCGGCATAAGCCCCAAGATCCCCAACTCCCTATCGATCACCGGCTACATCAAGACCCGGGCCGCGGTACCGGTCGTCGGCGCATGGGTGAACGCGACTGGATACGAGAGTGAATCGGCCTACACCGACGCCACCGGCAAATACACGATCACCGGCCTGGATCCCGGCCCGCAAGTGATCCTCGTCGGCGGTCCTATTGCCTCGCGGGTCCCTTACGGCTACTACAACGTCACCGGACCCTACTACTGGACGAGGCTTACAGCGAGCGAGTCATCGGTGGTTATCTCCGCCGCCGTGACGACCTTGCCGACCATCGAACCGCCGACCGGCTACTACATCAAGGGCAAGATAACCAACGCCTCCGGCACGCCGCTCGCGTCGGTCTATGTCGACGCGGTGGGCGGGGCAGGCACCGCTTACGGGAGCCCCGTCGGATTCACCGACGCCCTGGGAAACTACTACATCGGTCCGGTGCCGCCCGGTAACACGTACAAGATCAACGCGGTCCCGTTCTACTCCTCCGACCCGACTCTCCAATCGGGCTGGTATCTCAACAGCCCGCCCAACAACTTCACCACCTCTTCCTCGTCGGCGCTGTCGATCCTCATGAACGGCGACAAGAACGCGATCAACATGCGCCTGCCCAAGGGTGCTTCGATCTCAGGAACGGTGACGATGACCGGGGGCGGTGCGTGCAACGACTGCGAGGTCGTCGCGTACAGCCTCGGTGGATCGGTGGCCGCGATCACGAACACGTCGAGTTCCGGGATCTACACGCTGCAGGGCCTCACGGCCGGCAGCTACAAAGTCGCGGCGTATGTGAACAGCGCAATACTCGACGCGACGCACGTCCGGCTCATCACCAACGGCTACTACAAGTCCGGGGCCGCCCCGAACTTCAGCGCCACGCTGGCGGCTGCTACGGCGATCGCGGTTTCGTAACCACCCACTCTATGTGAGAGCTCCGCGAGACGGCCCGCCGAGGGCCGTCTCGCCTTTCTGCCCCTCGCGAGAGCTGAGGCGTGGCCGACCCACTCACGCCCCGTGCAGTTGATCGCGTAATCCCGGCGGACCGGGCCCGCGGCGCCACGTTCGGCGAAACCTCGCGCACCACTGTCGTGCTGGAGGACGTGGGAACATTGCGCCCTTGATTGCAAACTCACAGTTCACCCCGGCGGCGCCTCTGGCAGCCGCCATCTTTCTGGCGACGATCGGCCTGGTCATCGCTCGGCCGTGGCGTCTCACCGAGGCCACCGCCGCGTTGCTCGGTGCGAGCGCAATGGTCCTGATGGGGCTGGTGTCGCCGAGTGGCGCCGCCTCCGACGTAGCCGGCCATTGGAACGTGCTTCTCTTCTTCGTCGGTTTGACCGGAGCCGCGGCCGTGGCGGAGCGAAGCGGGCTCTTCGACGCCCTGGCCGGCACTTCTGCGCGGCTCTCGAGAGGAAACCCACGCCGATTACTCGTGGCGGTCGTGGCCGCGGGCGCACTCGTCGCGGCGGTCCTTTCCAACGACGCCGCGGCTCTTGTGCTTACGCCCGTCGTGTACGTGCTCGTCGCCAGGTTTGGCCTGTCGCCGCTTCCATACGTGCTCGCCTGCACCTTCGTGGCCGATGCCGCGTCCATCGCGCTGCCGGTGAGCAACCCCGTGAACGTCATCGTCAGCGACCGACTCGGGGTAAGCGCGGCCGGCCTCGTGCCCGTTATGTTGCCGGCCGCCGCAGCGTCGGTGGTCGCGTTGCTCGGCTGCCTTCTCGTGATCTACCGCAGGGAGCTTCCGGCGCGAGCGCCGCTCGTGCCGCCGTCCACGTCCTGGGCCTCGTGGACCGGCGTTCCGCGGCGGCTCCTGGCTGCTTCCGGCGTGGCGGTCGGCGCCTTCGCCGTCGCGTCGGCAGCGAACCTGCCTCTGGGGCCGACGATGGCGGCCGTGTGGCTGCTGCTGCTCGGCGTGGAGTGGACGATCCGGCGCTTCGATCGACCGCTCGATGGCGTCGGTTGGTCCTTGCTCGTCTTCGTGGCCGCGATGGGCATCCTCGTAGATGGCCTCTCGTCCGCCGGAATCACCGCATGGCTCGCGCAGGTCGTCCTGGGGCAGGTGCGGGACTCGCCGGCTCTGGTCATGGTTGTGACCGCCTTTGCCGCGGCCGTCGGTGCGAACCTGGTCAACAACCTGCCCGCGGCTTTCGTGTTCGCCGACGCGGTGCACAGCGCCGGGCTCAGCGAGGCCAGCGCCCATGCCGCCGCCATCGGCACGATCATCGGCGCGGACCTGGGACCCAACTTGACGCCGGTCGGATCGGTCGCCACGCTCCTCTGGTTCGTGCTTCTACGCCAGCGTGGCCTGGAGGTTTCAACGTGGAGCTACATTCGAGTCGGACTCATCGTCACGCCGGTGACGATCCTCGCGGCGCTGGGCGTTGCGCTGTTGCTCGGACTGCCAAGGTGACCCAGCCGTGAGCGATCCTCGCCGGTACCTCGTTGCCCTGGCCGGCACCGAGGATTCGGCTCTGCCGCAGCGGATCGACCGGGTTCTTGGCACGGGCGATTCGGCGGTCGAAATCACGCTGTTCCACGTCGTGGAGACCGGGCCTCGGGAGCTGGCGGCATACCATCCGGCCGTCCGGCGAGGGCACTGGCCTCTGCCGAACAAGGATGTGATCGAGCATCGCCTCGAAGACGCGGACGACGAGGAAGCGGCCGCGCTTCTCGCCGTCTGGCAGGAGCGCTTCGAGGCGGCGCTGCCGGGCGCCAGGATCGCAGGACTCGTCGCCCAGGGTCGTCCCGAGCAGGAAATCATCGCCTCCGCCGGACGGCTCAATGTCGACGCGGTCATCCTGAGCGCCCGCCCCCGAACCGGCCCCACCGAGCCCGGGCCCAGAAGCGTCGGTCACGTGGCTCGATTCGTGCTCGACCACTCCCCGGTCCCGGTTCTGTTGGTGCGGCACTCCCGCTGACGGAACGGCCGTTGCCGCGAGCACGGCGCCGCGAGTCGATCACGCCCGTGCGATCTCCGCCCCCCATTCCACCCTGCTGCCCATTCAGGGGAGACACAAAGAGAAAACGGCGGGCCGCGCGGCCCGCCGTCTTCAGGTGCAGGGAGGAGAGTGGGACGGGTGCTCCCTGCGCTGAGTGTTCTGTGTTGGCGGTGCTACCGGGCCGGCGCGCCGAGGGCGTACTTGATGACCGGGATCCGCTGGGTAATAGCGAGCTTCTCGACGACGCAGTCGAGAGCGTAGGCACCCGCGCCGACATAAGCGATCGTGCCGGCAATGACGCCGTAGAACAGCTGCTCGTTGAACGGACCGGTCGCGAAGCTCCAGTTGGCGACGTAGAAGAGGGTCATCATCAGGGCGCCGCAGACGCCCGCGAACCGGGTCGCCAGGCCGAGGATCAGCGCGATGCCGACTGCGCACTCACCGAAGACGACGAGCGTGTCGATGACCGACATGAGTCCGGCGTTACCGGCGATCGAGACCCAGAACGGGTGGGTCGGGTTGACGACCGCCTTCGGGTCGCTGCCGAGCCAGGCGCCGGTCGTGGCGAACTTGAGGAAACCGGCAGCCGAAAATGGCGTGCCGCTTGCCCACATGAAGAACTTGTCGAGGCCGGCGAAGAGGAACCCGCCGCCTACGATTGCGCGAAGAACGAAGATCCCGCGATTGGTGCGATCCATCGAGCTTCCCTACACCTTTCCGATGCTGTCGGCCTGCCGCCCTATCTGGACCAGCAGCCCGGTCGATTTCGATGGATCGAATATAGAGCGCCTTACTGTTTGACCAGGGTGCCATAGGTCCCAATTGCCCCAGTCCGCTCGGACCTTTCTAATACTGTCGGCCTCGGTATTTGTGTGAGCTTAATATAAGAGCGCCGCAGTTAGCATTGCCTCCGCGCGGGGCATAAATATATGATGGGCCAGGTTAGTATTACTGCCTATCCGACAGGGTAGTCGCGGTGGGGCACCTCTTGGAGCGCGGCCTCAGCGGGCCGCCGACCAGCGCTCGACGGCGGCGAGGAACTCGGACCCGACGCCCGGCGGGAAGTGGCCGGCCTGGGTGCTGGCCGGATCCGCCGCGGACAGGGCGGGCGGTACGGGAAGCGCTCGGAATCCGGCGGAACGGAAGAGGCGGTCGGCCACGGAACGGCGCACCTCCCGGGGAAGCGGATCGAACGGATCGCGCTCGGCGACGGTGTGCAGCGCGACGAGTGCCCGCCCGCGGCGATCCTGCAGCTCCGCCAGCGCACGCAGCAGCGCCGTGGCCAGGCCCAGACGCCGCCACTCCGGAGCCACGCCCAGAGCCGCCAGCTCATCCACGCCTTCGAGGGCCGCGGGCGCCGCCAGCGCGACGCCGACCAGCCACTCTCCGGCGACGGCGCCGACGGCCACTCCCCCGCCGCCGAGCGCCGCGCGCAGCGATGCCGCTCCCTCGCTCGGATCGGCTGGCGCGATCGAACGAGCTGCCAAACGGAGCCGGTCGAGCATCTCGAGCGTGAGTGGCGCAACCACCGTCGCCGCTCCACCAGCGCCTGTTCGGCCGGCATCGGTGTGGCCGGCCTCGGTCCGGACGCCATCGCCGCTCGCCCGCCCGCCCACGCCAGAGGCCGGATCCGAACCGTCGGCCGTCCGCCAGCCTCGTTCTTCGGCCAGGAGAAGGAACGCCGGCACCGTCAGCGTTCGGACGAGGGCCGCGGTCCGAGTGGCCGCGGAAGCCGACGACACGCTGATCGCCCGATCGGACGGAACATCGGCCTCGTCCTCGAACCGGAGTGGGAGCGGATGGTCGCCCCACCGCGCGGCCTCGCCCGCCCAACGATCACGCCACTCTTCGGGGAGCAGCCGCGGCGCCTCCCGGTGCGTGGCCGCCAGCCACGTCAGCGCCCATGCCCTCGGCACGACGCGGTAGATCGCATACCCACCGCCGCCGGTCGCGAGCCATCGCCCGCCGGCGTACCGGTGCGCCAGCCGATCGACCAGTCGGGCCGCCTCGCCCATCGCAGTCGTCGTCAGCGATAGATGCGCGAGCGGATCCCAGACGTGGCCGTCGGCTCCGTGCTGGCTGACGATCACATCCGGGCCGAACGCGGCAGCGAGCGGCGGGACGACGCTGCGAACCGCCGCCAGCCAGGCATCGGGTCCGCACAGCGGCTCGAGCGGGACGTTGACGCAGGTCCCGGCCGCGCTCCCCTCCCCCAGCTCGCCCACGAAACCGGTCCCGGGAAATAGCGAACGGCCGGTCTCGTGGAAGGAGACCGTCAGCACCCCGGGGTCGGCCGCGTGGAGTGCCTGGACTCCGTCACCGTGGTGTACGTCCAGGTCGACGTACAGCACGCGCAGTCCGTCCCGTCGAGCTCGGGTGACCGCCAGGGCGACGTCGTTGTAGACACAGAAACCGCTCGCCCGCGTCCTCATGGCGTGGTGCAGCCCGCCGCCGGGGTGGTAGGCGTGCTCCACGTCGCCGCGCAGGATCGATTCCATCGCCCTTATCGAACCGCCCGCGACCGCTGCCGCCGCCGCGTGCATGCCGGCGAATGCCGGGTCGTCGCCCGGCCCGATGCCGGCCTGGGGCGGGCCGCCTGGGTCGGCCGAAAGGCGCTTGACCGCACCAACGTAGTCGGCCGAGTGCAGCCATTCGATCTCTTCGTCGCTCGCGGGTTCGGGGGCCAGCGCGGGCTCGGCGCCCAGCGATCGCAGCAGCTCGATCCCCGGTCCGAACCGCCTCGGGCTCAGCGGGTGGCGCGGCCCGAAGTCGTACGTCAGCGAACGACGCCCGAAAACCAGGAGCGGCCCGTCAGTCATGGCCTGCCATGGTCCCATGATCGCGCCGGCGGCGGGCGGCTTACTCGCTGGACCTCGCGGCCGCGCCACCCACTCCCGCGTAGACATCGGCGCCGGCGCCTCCACCCGCGCCACCACCTGCGCCTCCACTCGCGGCCCCGCCCGCTCCCGCCCCGGCACCCAATCGGGGCACGAAGCCTCTTAGCACCGCGATCGCCGCCAGAGCCTCCGCGGCCAGGGTCACGGAGCCGTTCATGACCAGCGCCACCGGCGTGCCCCATAAGCCGCCGAAGCCGCCCGTGAGCCCGTTGCCGATCGGCGTCGAGCCCGCGAACACGGTCGTGTAGACGCTCATGACCCGGCCTCGGAGCGGGCCCGGCACGGTGATCTGGATCAGGGAGTTGGCGCTGATGGCCGTCGAAATCGCGCCCAGCCCGGCGAAGTAGACCGCAACCAGCGCGACCGGGTATGAGCTCGTCGCGGCAAGCACGAGCTCGGAGATCCCGAGCACGATGCCTCCGCCGAGCAGGATCCGGAGCCTCGGTCTGGGCAGCATCGCTACCACGAGGGCGGCCGTCAGCGCCCCGGCGCCCATCGCCGCGTACAAGAGCCCCGCTCCGGCCGCACCGACATTCAGCAAGCCGGCGGCCATGACCGGCAGGATGACGTTGAAGTTCATGCCGAAGGTCGAGACGAACCCGATCACGGAGATGGCCAGCAGCACAACCGGCGTGTGCCGCACATATCGGAGGCCTTCGCCGAGGTCGGCGCGAATTGCGGCCACGCTCTTCGGCATCGCCAGCCGAGCGGACGGCCGGAGTTCGCTGGTGCGCATGGCCAGCAGCCCGATCACCACGGCGCCATAGCTGATCCCGTTCAATATGAAGCACAGCGCGGTTCCGAAAAGCACGATGAGGGCGCCCCCGACGGCCGGGCCCACGATTCGGGCGCCGTTGAAGACGGCCGAGTTGAGCGCGACCGCGTTGGCCACGTCGTCGGCGCCGACCATCTCCACGACGAAGGACTGCCGCGCGGGCATGTCCACCGCGTTCACCAGGCCCAGCAGGAAGGCCAGAACGAAGACCTGCCAGACGACTATGACGTGGAAGTAGTCGAGCCCGCCCAGGACGAGCGCCAGCAAACCCGCCGCGATCTGGGTCGCTATCACGGTGTTGCGCTTGGGCCAGACGTCGGCCACGATCCCGCCAAACAAACCCAGCACCATCACCGGCAGGAATTGCACCACTCCGACCAACCCGAGATACACGACGGCCTGATTGCCCCACCCGACCAGTCCGCCGATCACCCAGGCAAGGGCGATGGATTGCATCCACGTCCCGGTGACCGAGATCAGCTGGCCGAAGAAGAAGAGCTGGAAGTTGCGGTGCTTGAGGGCTCGGCCGGCCGCGGTGAAGCGGACCCGCCCACCGAGTATCAACTGACCCCCTCGCGCTCTAGCGCAGGCCGTTTCTCCGCCCCTTCATACGAGCGATGCTCGCCGCGCATGAGCGATGCCGCCGCGCCCAAGGCGCTGGCCACCACGCCCGCCAGGAAGGCCAGGTGCAGGGCGTTCATGAACGGGTCGAGGCTGATCCCCTGACCGCCGATCTGCGTCCCCGAGAAGACGGCCACGAGGACCCTCGGGTCCATCGAGGCTGATACGAGGCCGATCGCCAGAGCGATCGAGACGACGAACCCGGACTGCATCAGCATCATCCGCGTGCCCGCTCCCACGCCGCGTTTGTTCGGCGGGACGACGCCCATCACGGCGCTGGTGTTGGGCGAGTTGAAGATGCCCGACCCGGCGCCGACGACCAGCTGCCAGAAGGCAAGCTGCCAGTACGGCGTGTCGGTCTGGAGTGTCATCAGCCCCGCCAGGCCCAGGCCGGTGATCACCATTCCGCCGGTGGCAAGAGCGCGCGAGCCATAGCGGTCGGCCAGCACTCCGCTGATCGGCGAAAGCACGATCAACCCGATCGCCAGCGGCGCGAGCATGAGCCCGGCCGTGACCGGGTCCTCGCCGCGAGCTCCCTGGAGGTAGAAGACCAGCAGGAATAGCACGCCGTTACGAGCGATCGCGTTCAAGAAGCCGGTCAGGTTGCCCATGGCGAAGAGCCGATCGCGAAAGAGCGACAGATCGAGCAGCGGCGCGTGGTGGTGAGCCTCGACCCACAGGAAGATCGGCGCCGATACGACGAAGGCGAGGAATCCGCCTACGACCCACCAGGTCGTCCAGCCGTACACGCCCCCGAAAGCCAGGGCCATCATCAACCCCATCAGGCCGACGAAATACAGGATCGAGCCGAGCCAGTCGATCTCGATGCGCTTGTCGTGCTGGACCTGCTCCACCAGGATCAGGCCGGCGGCGACGGCGCCGACGAGACCGATCGGCACGTTGAACCAGAAGATGGTCCGCCAGCCGTACCCGGTGAGCCAGCCACCGAGTATCGGGCCCAGGATCGCGCCCGCACCGATGACCATGGCGTTGATGCCGAGGGCCTTGCCCAGCTCCGGGCGCGGAAACGCGTCCGTGACCAGGGCGGTGGCGTTGGCCATCAGCAGCGCCCCGCCGATGCCCTGGACAAGCCGCCACGCGATCAGCTGAGTCGCGTCCGGGGCGAGGGCGCAAAGGATCGAGGCCGCGGTGAAGATGACGAAGCCGAGAGTGTACGAACGCGCCCTGCCAACCATGTCGGCGATGCGTCCGGCGTTCAGCACGAGGACCGTCGCAACGAGCGTGTAGCCAACGACGATCCAGAGCAGGCTGAAGATGTCGGTGTGGAGGTCGCGCAGGATCTCCGGCAGGGCGATGATGAGCGTGCCGCCAGTAAGCGAGGCCATCAACGCGCCGACGCTGGTAACCGCCAGCACCCACCAGCGGTAGCTCGAGGCTGCAGAGTCGACCGGGTGACGCAGCGTGCTCAAAGCTGTTCGCCCGATCCGAAGTCCGCGATCTTCGCCACCGTGTGGGCTCGTCTCGCTTCGGTCTCGTCGACCATCGTTTGCAGGCGGCCGATCTTGCGTCGCAGCGTCTCTATCTGGCGCTCGTAGCTGGCCAGGCGCTCGCGCAGGATTCGCTGGCGCTCGGTCGGATCGGTCGTGGCGTGATAGGCCGCATGGAGGCGCTCACGAGCAGCCTCGTCTTCGAGCAACTGGGCGATCTCCGCGAGCGAGAAGCCGGCATCGTCGCGCAGACCCTTTATGAAGCGCAGCCGCTCCACGTCGGTCTCGTCGTAGAGTCGATAGTCGCCCTCGGATCGAGCCGCCGGGCGAAGCAACCCGAACTCCTCGTAATAGCGCACGGATCGTGGGGTCAAACCCACTTCGGCCGCCGCTTCCTGAATTCGCAGCAGACGCGCGGCGCCCAGCTCCTTGGTTTCGGTCATCGCGGAATCCTACCGCAACCTTGCCGTTTACGTGAAAGTACGGGTTGCCGGTCCGGCCGACGCCACGCTGACGCAACTACGGCTGGCGAGCCCGCGAAATCGCGTAAACGCGCCGCCCGTCGTGTGAGTTGATATGGCGGCAGCAGCAAGCCAACGACGACGCGACAGGTGGTCGAGTGAACGACGAAGCGACGATCGAGCCCTTCGAAGCGTTCTACGCGCGTTCCCTCGACCCGGTCTTTCGAGCCGTGCTCCTCACGACCCGCCACGCCGAGCGCGCGGAGGACGCCGTACATGAGGCCTTCGGCCGAGCTCTCGAACGCTGGGACAGTGTCGGGCGCCATCCGAACCCACTGGCCTGGACGACACGAGTCGCCCTGAACGTTCACGCCTCCGGCTGGCGCGTCTGGCGTCACGAGCAAGCCGAGCCGCCGGAGGTCGCGGTCAGCGACGAACTGCCGATCGATCCGTTCCTGCTGCGAGCGGTCTGGCGGCTGCCGCGACGGCAGCGCCAGGTTGTCGCTCTGCGCGTCCTGGCCGACATGAGCGCCGGGCAGACCGCGGAAGCCCTCGGCATCAGCGAGGGAGCCGTTGGGGCGCACCTTCATCGAGCGCTGGAGAAGTTGCGGGAGAACCTCGCCGCGACAGATTACGCGGAGGCCCAGGGATGAACGACGATCAGCTCACCGCCGAGATCAAGCGAGCCTTCGGGCGGTATCGGGCGACGCCGGAGAACATCGACGAACTGGCGACGCAGCCGATCCGCCGGCCGGCGAGACTGCTCGGCCGTCCCGCCACCCTCCGCCTTGGCGCCGGCGTCTTCGCGCTGGCCGCGTGTCTGGCGATCGCCGCACTGGTGCTCCAGCCGTTCGCCCCCGCGGCGCAGATACCGTCGGCATTCGCCTCATGGCAGCGAGTCCCGACCTCACCCGACCCGGCGATGGCCGGCTGGGCCTCGAGCCACTGCACGAACACGCAACTGCCGCTGCTGATCCAGGACCAGCGCGGTATGGCGAGCCTGTTCGCCTTCCGCGAGGGCACGAGCTACCTGCTGTGCGTCGTCTACACGGTCGACACGCCGACGGAGAAGGGCTGGATGTCGTTCTCGAGCACCGCCGATCTCGGGGATTACGGCCAGGCCATCGAATGGTCGGGCATCGGGTTCGGCGGAGGCGACCAGGGATCCGGAAACGCGATGATCGGTCGGGCGACAGGGGCGACTTCGGTCGTCATCGTCAGGGCGGATGGCGTGGAGATCCAGGCGTCGGTCCGCGACGGCCTGTTCGCCGCCTGGTGGCCGACCCCGATTTACCACATCGGGACCCCGAATCCGCGGGAGATCCGAGCATACGGTCCGGGCGGAAACCTGGTCGGCGACCTGGCCATCCCGGTGTCGAGCGAGACCCCCTACTTCATCGGCACGCCCCCACCGGCTCCGAGCGGACCACCCGCGTCGGCCGAGAACTGAGCGCAACCGTCGCAGGCGTTTTCGCGGTTGCGCTATCGTCCTCAGACCGTGGCAGAAAGTCCATCGCTCCTCACCCAAGAAACGCTGGCGCTGGCGGTCCGCGAGCTCGCGGCTCGCGATCCGGACCTGGCCGGCATCGTCGGACGGTTCGGGCCGCCGCCGATGTGGGATCGGCCGGCCGGCTTCGCAACGCTCGTCTACATCGTCCTCGAGCAGCAGGTGTCGCTCGCATCGGCAAAGGCCGCCTTCGATCGACTGCAGGCCGCGGTCGAGCCGTTGTCGCCCGAGCGTCTTCTCGAACTCGACGACGGCCAGCTGCTGGCCATCGGTTTCAGCCGCCAGAAGGCTCGCTACGTCCGCAATCTCGCGCAAGCGGTGCGTTCCGGCTCCCTCGATCTGGAGGCGCTGGCGAGACTCCCCGACGAGGACGTGCAGCGGGCGCTCGTCGGACTGACCGGCATCGGACCGTGGACAGCTTCGATCTATCTACTCATGGCTCTGCGGCGGCCGGACGTGTGGCCGGCAACCGACATGGCACTTGTCGCCGCCGTCGCCCAGGTCAAGGGTCTGGCCGACCGGCCGGACGCCGGCCAGATGCGGGCCCTCGCGGCGCCCTGGCGGCCGTGGCGATCCGTGGCAGCTCGCCTCTTCTGGCACGACTACCTCAGCCGCCGCGGGAGAAGCGCGCCGGGGACGGACTGATCCGGCGCGCCGCGAACCCAGCCAGTTCAGCGCCGGAGGCCGCGATGGCCCCGCGGCGCCCGTGACACGCTAGCTGTCACGCGCGGCTGACATGATCGGGGCATGGAAAGTGCCAGGCTCGTACCGCTTCCGTCGCCGCAGAGTCGATCGGCCTCCGTCAGGATCGAGTCGGATCGGCTCGTCGTCGAGCACCTGGTGCTGGACGACCACGCGCTGGCCGCCTTCGTGGCCGATCGCCCGGCCGAGGAGCGGGCACTCCTGGTCGAGCGCGCCCTGCGCGTCGGCTTGACGGCCATCCAGAGCGTCGGAATCACGGTCAACGTGGACGCGGTTCGGGCCGAGTTCCAGGGGCTCCTGCGCCAGACAGAGGCGGCCAACGACAAAGCGGCCACCGCCCTGGACATGGTCCTGCGCCAGAACTTCGCCGACGGAGAGGGCCGGCTGCCGCGAACGCTGGAGCGGTTCCTCGGCGACAAAGGACAGCTGCGGAGCTTCGTCGACGAGCTGTTCGACGAAGCCAAGCGCGACAGCGCCATCGGCCGGATGAAGGTGCTGCTCGGCTCCTACTTCGACGGCGACGCCTCGAGACTCGCCCAGTTGCTGGATCCCACTCGCCTGGGCTCGCCGCTGCACCAGTTCCGGGTCGAGATGTCCGAAGGGTTCGCCAGGCTGAACGAACGACTCGCGGCGATCGAAGCCGCCGGGGCGGCGCGAGCCTCCGAGCGATCGAAATCGACGGCCAAGGGTTCGGACTTCGAGGATGTGATCGAGGCCCTGCTGGGCGACATCAGCCGAGGCTCGGGCGACATCCTGGAACGAACCGGGACGGAGAAGGGATCGGCCATCGGCTCCAAGAAGGGCGACTTCGTGCTTACGCTCAATGCCGAGGCCACCGCCGGTGCGGAGCTGCGAATCGTCGTCGAGTGTAAGGACCGCTACGTCTCCGGCCGAAACATGCGCGACGAACTTCGCGATGCCAGGTCGAACCGCGATGCCGCGGTGGCACTCGTGGTCTTCAGCCCCGCCCATGCGCCGACGGGGATCGCGCCGTTCGACGTCCGGGCCGGCGACGTGTACTGCGTCGTGGATCCGGCCGCGCCGGAGACGGCCACGCTCGAGGCCTCGGTTCGGCTGGCCCGGCTGCTGGCACTCCAGACGCTTCACGAACGCGACGTGGAAGTGGACGCGGCCGCGATCGCAAAGGCGCTGAACGGCGTGCGTGAACAGCTGGAGACGCTGCGCTCGCTCAAGCTGACGCTGACATCGATCGGAACGAGCGCCAGGGACGTTTACGCGGGTCTGGACAAGCTGCGCGACGGCATCCTTGCCCGCCTCATCGAGGCGGAGGCGGAGCTCCGCCGGCGGTAGGCACGGGGCAAGCGGTCTGGCCGGGGCCGCCCCTCGGGACGATTGCCGCCCCGCGCGAACGGCGTGGCTGCTCTCGCTATGCTCGGATTCGGCGAACCGATCGAGTAGGTTCGCGCGTGCGAGGTGCCGTCCGATGCCGCGTTCGATGTGGAAGGGGGCCATCCAGTTCGGGCTGGTGACCATCCCCGTCAAGCTCTATCTCGCGACCGAGTCCAAGGGCGTCAGCTTCAACATGCTCCACGCCGCGTGCCGCGGCCGGATCCAGATGAAGACCTACTGCCCCACCGACGGCGAGATGATCGAGCGCAGCGACACGGTCAAGGGTTACGAGATCGCGCCGGACCAATACGTCGTCATCACGGACGAGGATCTGGCGTCGGTTCCGCTCAAGACGGTCCGTTCGATTGAGATCGAACAGTTCGTGCCGGTCGATGCGGCCGCGGAGGCCACGCGCTTCGTCAAGCAGGCCTACTACGTGGAGCCCGAGCCGGTCGCGCGCAAGGCCTTCTTCCTGCTGCGGCAGGTTCTCGCCAAACAGGGTCTTCGAGCCGTCTGCAAGATCGTCCTGCGCGATCGGGAGCAGCTGGCCGCCCTGGACCCGTTCGCCAACACGATCATGCTCTCGACGCTCTACTGGCCCGATGAGGTCCGCTCCGTCGCAGACCTGGCCATCCCCGCCGACGACGTCGAAGTCAAGCCCGCCGAGATGGCGATGGCCGAGCAGCTGGTCGGAATGATGACCGGCGAGTTCGACCCCAAGGCCTATCGCGACGAGTATCGCGAAGCGCTGATGGGTGTCATCGAAGCCAAGGCCGCGGGCGAGGAGATCGCCGAACCGGTCGCCGCGCCGGCCGCCAGATTGACGGACCTGGTCGCCGCCCTGGAAGCGAGCGTGGCCGCGGCAAAGGCCGCCCGCCAGACCGCCGCTCCGGAAACGGTCGCGCAAGCCGCTGCATCGAAGAAGTCGCGCAAGCCCACCCCGGTGGGAGTTCCGGTGATGGCCGAAGAGGCCGAGCTAGTCCCGATCCGCCGCCGCAAGTCCGCCTGAGTCCGCTCCCGCCTGAGTCCGCTCCCGCCTGAGGCCGCTCCCGGCTGAGGCCGCTCCCGCCTGAGGCCGCTCCCGCCTGACGCGGCCCGATCCGCTCCTCGCCGACAAGCCCGCGCCACTGGGCCGGCCGAGGCCGTCCCGGCGCGATTGCTGCACCAGCCCCCCGCGGCCGCTAATCTCTCCGCATGAGCGGACACCCCTGGCCCCTGTTCGACCTTCGGCTGCGAACGCCCCGCCTCGAACTGCGTCTGCCGACCGACGACGATCTGCTCGAGCTTGTGCGCGTCGCCCGCGAAGGCGTCGTCGAGGAGGGCCGGACCTTCTTCGCCGTGCCCTGGCACGAACTCCCCTCCCCTGCCTTCGAGCGCCAGTTCCTGCAGCACTGGTGGGAATCGCGCGGCAGCTGGAGCCCGACCAACTGGAGCATCGGCTTCGCGATCGTGGCCGACGGTCAGCCGATCGGGATCCAGGATCTGATGGCCCGCAACTTCGCCGTCCGCAAGACGGTGGTCTCGGCCAGCTGGCTCGGTCGGGCGTATCAGGGCCGCGGCTACGGGACGGAGATGCGCGCCGCCGTCCTGACTCTCGCCTTCGATGGGCTGGGCGCGGAGGTGGCGGAGTCGGGCTACTTCGAGGGCAACGGCGCGTCCGCCGGCGTCTCCGCGAAGCTCGGCTACGTGGCCAACGGCGACGACGTCTGGGCGGTCGGGCGCCATCGCGCCGTGGAGCATCGCCTTCGTATCGGCCGCGATGGGTGGCGGCGCGACCTCGTGCCCGTCACCATCGATGGTCTGGAACCCTGCCTCAAGCTGTTCGGCGTCGGCGAGCTCGACCCCACGGAGTGGGCAACGTTCTAGGGGGCGCGAGCCAGGCGAGCCTGGCTTTGGCGACGACAACGCGATGTGCCGCTCGGCGAGCCTACCCGTCGCCGCTGCGGCGAGCGCAGCGCCAGGCGGAGACGAGCAGCGGAGCGAGCGCACCTAGGGGCGCGTGAGACCGGCAGCGGGTGTTGGTTAGTCGTGGTGTCAGCAGTCCTGTCCGTCCAACAGCGGCCGACACGGTGAGGTGGCGCTGCCCGGAAGCGGGGTCGCCGCGCATCCTACGCCTCTGACGAGACCAGTTGCCGCGTCTGCTCGTTCGCATCCCAGCGGCACTCCGCCCGCAAGTCGTCCGGGAGCGCCGAAAGGCGCAGTAGCGCGGCAACAAAGTCCGTCCGACATGAGGAGCAAGGCTCGAGCTCATAGGCTAGGCGGAGCGCCGGGACGAGTTCCGGCGTGGGCGGCTGGACGTCAATCACAGCTCGAAGACCATAGCCGAGCGTATGAACTATCGCCTTCCGTTGGCCCTCGGCAGCCCGGAGGAGGTCTTCGGC
Organism: Chloroflexota bacterium; assembly: GCA_003152995.1. Taxonomy (GTDB): domain Bacteria; phylum Chloroflexota; class Limnocylindria; order Limnocylindrales; family CSP1-4; genus Fen-1039. The sequence goes on from PMBR01000106.1 coordinate 15,361, forward strand.
AATCAGCTCGTCGCCAGGATTCCAGTTGCGCGCGAGGAGGCCGAGCGCGCACTGTCGATGTGGCCCATGGGCGGCCATCCGAAGCGCGACAGCCCGGACCGCCGGATGGCTGATTTGCTCGAGCGCATTAGTCGCGTAAGTGGAAACGAACCGGCGAGGATCGTCCAACAGCGCGATGAGGAGAGCCGGATCGAGTGGAAACGGCCGCTTTCGGAATACCGAGAGGTAGGCTCTGAGCAGCTCGAGGTCGTCCTTCGGCAGATCGACAAGAGCCTGAGCCGCAAGTGCAAGATCCTCCTCAGATGCCTTCTCGCCCCAGTGAGAGGCGAACGCTCCGAGCGAGTCAGTCCCACGCACGCTCCGCTCGATCGTCGCTTGGGCGTCCGTCCAAGGCCTTTCCGACCACCCCGCCGGTCGTAGGGGGTTCTCGATTCGAACGAAAGGAGCCTCCGTGGCGAGTAGGTAGGCATCGACGCCAGGGTCGTTCGCCCGAGCTTCAAGAATGGCGCCTGCCTGCTCGTCGCCAAGAGAGTCCAGTGCCGCGTCGATCAGCTCCTGGTCACTGAAGAAGGAGGCGCCTGCGAGCGCCGCCCGCCCAAGCTGGCCGAACACGAAGACCGCGCCGCGAATGCCATCAAGGGCGATCAGGTGTCTGGCCGCGACCGTTGAAACCCATTCCACGGGCTCGGCGAGCCAGCGGTCGATAAGCTGCACCTGACCGCGATAGAGCACCTCACGCATTCCCGGCACACCATCGCGGGCCAGCAGCCCGACAAGCTCGAACCGCTGCTCAAGGTCGTCGCCGGACGGCCCGTCGGCAAAAGGATCCGCGAGAGCCGACGCGAGGTCGCCCGAGGCACCGACGAGTCGCACGAGCTCTAACAGATAGCCGGCGCGGGAGCCCTCGAGCGGCATCGCATCATCTCTCAGGCACGCTGCGACGAGGGCTTTGCACTGAGACGCGTCCGCGCCCTTCTCGAGGACAACGTGCGCGCGACCGAGGCCCTTTGCCAGATAGCCATTGAGTTCTTGTGCGTGGGTCACGGCGGCTGACGATGCGTGAAGGGACCGGCTGCCGTCAAGAGCGGGACGGACGCTCTCAGCCCTGGTTCCCTGCACCACTACCTAACCCACACCGGCTGCCGGTCTCAGCGCGTGAGCGAGGAGCGCGAGCCAGGCGAGCCTGGTTTTGGCGACAACAACGCGATGTGCCGCCGCAGCGGCGACTACCGGTCGTCGGCGCGACGTCCCACCAGCCACCACGCGAAGGGGAACAATCCGGCCGCGATGGCGAGCTTGACCGCGTCGCCGAGCACGAACGGCAGCAGTCCCTTGTCGATGGCCATCGCCGGCGAAAAGTGGGCGGCGGCGGCCAGCCAGGGCACGCCGACCAGGTAGATCACGATCTCGCCCACCACCATCGCGCCGACGGCGCCGGGGATGTGGCGATCCCAGCCCAGTTCGGCCAGCCGGCCGACGAGAGCGGCCGCCACGAGGAAGCCCAGGAGGTAGCCCCCGAGGGCGCCGAGAACGAGGCCGCCCGGGCCGAACCCGACGATGTTCTGCGCGCCCTGCGCGTGACCCGCGTAGACGGGCAGGAAGAACCCCAGAAGCAGGTAGAGAGCGATCGAGAGCACACCGCGGCGCAGCCCGAGCGCGCCACCGACCAGCAGGACGGAGAGCGTCTGGCCGGTGACCGGCACGGGGTTGTTGGGCAGCCAGACGGTGACGTTCGCAGTCAGGGCAATGAAGGCGGCGCCGATGCCGACGAGCGCGATGTGGCGCAGCCGGGCGCTCATACGCTCGCCGATGCGAATCGGGACGAGGAAATCGCCAATCGTGATGCCACGTTCGGCGGCGGGGAGGCGGTTCAGCGAGTGGGTCGCGAGCATGCGCGGGTCTTCCCTGTGGTGGCCACGCGGCCTGTTTTCGGACTCTTCCTCCCGGTCCGAGGCACCGAGTGTACCAGGCGATGCCGTCAGACGGCGCATCGGCAGCTTGCCCTACTCGTGCTGGAGGGCCCGCACGATCGATTGACGGCTGGCCACTCCGGCGGGGTAGATGGACGCCGTGACGCTGATCAGGACACCGAACGAGACGGCCAGCGCGATCGAAACCCACGGTGGATCGAACGTCAGGCCGAAGCCTCCGCTCGACCAGGCAACCAACAGACCGCCGACAAGCAAACCGAGAACCGCGCCGATGAGCGCCCCTGCGAGGCCCAGGATGCCGGCCTCGATCACGACCATGCCCCAGATCTGGCGGCTGGACATGCCGATCGCCCGGAGTACGCCGATCTCGCGGCCGCGCTCCAGGACGCTCATCGAGAGCGTATTCGCCAGGCCCAATCCGGCGATCAGGACCGCCACCAGCGCCAGAGCATCGAGCAGCCTGAAGACCCGATCGAGAGCATCGCCGACAGTGCCGCGCACGCTGCCGAGGTCGGCCGACTCCAGGGCGTATTGCGACGCCGTCGCATCGACCTCAGGTCGCGCGGCCGACTCCAGGCCGGGCTGGTAGCGGACGGCGAAGAAGTCCGCGCCCGTGGCCCCGAACGGTCCGAGGGCGTCTGTCCAGCCCACCAGAACCGCTTCCTGGGAGTCACCGGGCAGCGAATGGGCCACGATCCCGACCACCCGAAGCTTGGTCTGCGTCTCGCCGGTGGCAAAGGTCAGGGTATCGCCGAGCAGGATGTCCGACTGGTTCGCCAGCGACTTCGGCACGATCACCGCTCCGCCCGCGTCCAGCGCCGCGAACGCCGTGGCCGGATCGCCACCGTCTGGGACGAAGACCAGCCGTCCGTCCGCGGCGAAGTCCTTCCCGGAAATCGCGGCCGCCTCCTGGCGAACCCCTCCGAGCGGCACTCCGAAGAGCGCGATGGGCGAGATCGACTTCACGCCCGGCAGCGCGGCGATCTCTTCGATGGCCGGATCGGTCGGCGAGATCGGATGGATCGAGGTCAGCAACTCGCTGCCGGGGATCGTCTCAGCGAGCCAGCGTTGTCCGATCTGGCGAACGCTCGCGGCGGCCGTGCCCAGCGCCACGACCATCGCCAGACCCATCACCAGCGCCCCGGCCGTCAGCGTGGTTCGGCTGATGTCTCGCGCGAGCGAGCTACGAGCCAGCCGTTCCTCGTTGCGGAACACACGGAAGGGAATGCCGGCCAGCCGCAGCAGCGGCCCAAGAATGACGGGCACGATCAGAACGGCGACCAGCATCAGGCCGTACACGACCAGGGGCCCCAGAAGCCCGAAGCTGAGCGTGAGGCCGCCCGCCGCGAGCGTCGCTCCGGAGCCTCCCGGCGAACCGCTCGGCCAGACGGCCAGCGCCGCGATCGCCAGGACGGCGAATACGAGGACCAACCAGCGGAGTCGAGCGGCTCCGGCCACCGCCCCTTTCGGACCGCGCCGGAAAGCCTCGACCGGCGGGATGCGACCGGCTCGCCAGGCCGGCTCGAGCGAGGCCGCGAGCGTCACCAGAACACCGATGAGCAGAGCCAGCAGGACCGAGCCGATCGAGATATCGGGTGCGTCCAGAGAGATCGGGCCGGTCGAATTCACCCACGAGAGTGCCAGCGAGGACAGACCGACCCCGGCGACCACTCCCACGGCTGATCCAATCGCGCCCAGAGCGAAAGCCTGCAGCAGTACAAGGCCCATCACCTGCGAGCGCGTCGTCCCGGCGGCGCGGAGCAGCCCAACTTCGCGCGATCTTTCGGTCACCGTCATGGACAGGGTGTTGAAGATCAGGAAGGCGCCCGCGAAGAGGACCACCGCCGCGACGAGCAGCAGCGTCCCGCGGAAGTCCGCCGTCTCGGCGCGGAGCGAGTCGGCGATGTCGGAGGTCCTCGCCAGCAGGTACGGCTCGGTCTTGATCGTGGCCTCGAGCTGGCCGATCAACTCGTCCGCAGTCACTCCGGGCCCCGTACTCAGATCGATGCGCGTCACGCCGGTCACGCCGAACAGGGCCTGCGCCGATGAGAGCGGGACCATCACCAGCCGGCCTGCCGCCTCGGGCACCGAGCCGTCGCCCGCGACGATGCCTACGATCGAGAAATCGGTCGGCCCTGAGCCGGCGCCGTTGAGGGTGATCGGGTCGCCGATTTGCAGGCGTTCCCCGCTCGCCAGAGTCTCGGTGATGACGGCACTGAGCGTGTCGGCCGCGGTGAGCAGCCGCCCGCCGGAGAGTGGCATGTCGTGCAGCTTCGGCTCCGCCACCGCGTCGATCCCAAGCACCGTCACGGGCGCCGGAAGCGTCGCCGATGGCGTCAGGGCCGCGCTCGGGGCGAGATACGTCTTTCGTTCCAGGGCGGGGGCAGCGACTTCGACGCCGGCCGCCTTCGTCACGAGCGCCACGGTCTCCCGGCTCAGGCCTCGCTCTTCCAGCGCCTGGACCCGCAGCGCCGAATGCCCCATCTCGTCGGCGGCGGCACGAGAAACGGCCGCATCCATCGTTGCGCTCGCGGAGAGCGACGCGAACAGCACTGCCACGCCCAGGGCGACCCCGGCCGCGGTGAGCACGCTCCGGAGGAGCCTGGCCTGCAGATTCCGCCAGGCAAGGGACGAGAGGCGCCGCACGGGCTAGAGGCCCAGCTGGGCGAGACGCGCGATCAGCGGTCCCGCGCCGCTGTCCTTGCGGCGACCGAGCTGGATCTCGTCGCGGATCTTGCCGTCGCCCATCACCAGGACGCGGTCGGCGTGGGCGGCCGCTCGCGCATCGTGGGTTACGAGGACGATCGTCTGACCACGCTCGTCGCAGGACCGCCACAGCTCATTGAGGATCTCGCCGCCCGTGGCGTAGTCCAGGTTGCCGGTCGGCTCGTCGGCGAGCAGGAGCGCTGGACTCCCCACGAGGGCCCTGGCCAGCGCGACTCGCTGCTGCTCTCCCGCGGAGAGCTGGTCGGGGCGGTTGCGCTCGCACCACACGAGGTTGACCATCTCGAGCACATCCCTGATCCGAGCCGCCGCCGCGCCGTGGCGGGGATCGACGCCGGCGATCGTGTACGGCAGGGCCACGTTCTCGTAGACGTCCAGCAGCGGTATCAGATTGAAGAACTGGAAGACGAAGCCGGTCTTCTCGCGGCGCAAGTGTGTCGCTTCCCGGTCGCTGAGTTGGCTGACTATCTCGCCATCGAGGATGACGTCGCCGCTGGTCGGTCGATCAAGGCCACCCAACAGCTGAAGCAGCGTGCTCTTGCCGGAGCCGGATGGACCCATGACGGCCACGAACTCGCCGCGCTGAACCTTGAGGGAGATGCCGCGCAGAACCTCGACGTCGCGGTTCCCAATCCGGAACCGTTTGGTCAAGTTCCGGGCCTCGAGAATGGTGCCATCGCGCACGGGTCGATCGGCTGCAGTCCCGGATGACCGGGCCCCTAACTGCGACGAGACGGGCGGTGTGGTCGACACCGATGAAGTGTATTCGGTCGGACCACGATCATGGGACACCGGCGGCGACGGCAGGTCCGTCCTTAGCCGGAGAGCCCGCCGAAGAGCAGATGGAACAGCGAGTCGAGCGGCCCGTTCGTCGCCGTTCTCTCTCGGACCCGCAGGCTGACCGGCGCATCTGACCCATCCACTCCGTTGGGGACAGCCGGCCCAATGGCCGGCGATGCCGTGGGAGCGCCGACTCCAACGTCCGACGTGGCGATCGGGCTAACGGCGGTCGGCTCGGCGGTCGGCTCGGCGGTCGGCTCGGCGGTTGGCTCAGCGGTCGCCTGGTCTGTTGGCCCGGCGGTCGGCTGGTCGGTTGGTCCGTTGGTCGGTTCGGCCTTCGGCTCAGCGGTCGGCCCGGCAGTCGGCCCGGCAGTCGGCTGGACGGTCGGCTCAGCGGTAGGAATCACAACCGGGATCGGAGACGCCTTCGGTTTCGGCGTGACGACCGGCTTTGGCTTGGCGGCTGTGCAGGGCACCGAGAAGAGGACCGCATACAGCTTCCGACCATCTGCCGCCTTGTAGGCGCCCACACCGATCCTCTGCCAGCTGCCGAGGATGTTGTCCCTGTGGCCCGGGGAGGCCATGAACGCCTTTTCGATGCGGGTCGTCGCGGTCGAGTCGCTGTACGTGCTCAAGCCGATGTTCTCGCCCGCGACTTTGAAGCAGTAGTTGTCGACCTGCATGTCATCGAAGACCATCGTGTTCGAGGGCGGGATCCTGTGGGAGAAGTAGTCGCGGTCGCCCATGTCCTTGGCACGCCACTCGGCCTCTTTGTGGAGGTACGAGTCGTTGGTCAGCGCGCTCAGCCCCGAAGACGCCCGGTCCTGGTTTGTCAGGGTCATGAGGAGTTGCTCGTCACCGGCGCTGAATCCCGAATTCGACCAGGCGACCGTCGAAGAGGCGGTAACGAGGGACGCGAGAAGAGACAGCGTCAGGGCCAGACCGCCAACACGCAGTCGACGTGTCGAGACCGTGGCAACGAAGGACCTGATTGCGCCGAGGACTGGCATGGTGTTTCCCAGTTGGCTTGTGTTGCCTCAACCCTACGGCCGACAAGCCCGCGGGTCAGCCGTCCTCTCGTTCCGCGCCCGTCGCCGGGTGGTACCACCGTCGTCTGCGTTTGATTGGGGGTTGCACCTACGCACAGGGGTAGCGCCGTGCATGCCGCTGTGACGGAGGTCGACGGGCTCGGGCTCACCCGGAAGGCCGCACCGGCTATACTCCCCGTCGCCCCATCGCAGAGGCACGAGCGGCCCAGCCGCCGAGAGCACGCTGGGGCACGCGAATGGTGGCCTTAGCTCAACCGGCAGAGCAGCGGACTGTGGATCCGCAGGTTACGGGTTCGACCCCCGTAGGCCACCCCAACTTTTGAGCGTGAAACCCCGTCCAAGGGGTCCATCTGCTCCACCCAGTCCACGGATTCCGCACGGTTTGGGCGTAGGCCGGGGTGTAGGGATTGTGGCCACCAGGGATGGTGAGGACAGCGGTTGACAAGGCCAAACCGGCCGACATCGCAGCGCGGGGCGGGACTACACTCGGTGCAAATCCCTGTTTGCGAGCAACCGAATGCCAGGCCTCGGTAGATGAGCAAAGGTCCCCAAGCCACAACCCCGGCGGCCTTCTCCCGGTTCCTCGACGAATACCCGTCGCGTCTCGCTTTGGCGGGCGGGCGAGGACAGCCTTTACGAGATCCTCGGCCGGCTGAACATTCATCCCGTCGTAGAGCAAAACGTCCTCGCGGGCTACACGGTCATCCGAGAGGCCTGGCGCGATGACTGGACCGGCAAGGGGCTACGTCTCGCCCACGGCACCAGTCAGCAGCTTCCCCGAGTGTTCGTGCGATGGGTTCGCTCATGGAGCGACTTAGTGGGTCTTCCCGAAGACACGGCACAGGGGCTCGTGGCCGAGCTGACCAGCCTCGGCGTCATTCGCCGGCGTCCTCCCGCGGCTGGCGCCGGCTGGAAGGTTCTCCGTATCGACATGGCCAACAAGCTGTTTGTAAGCCAGTTCGGCGTTGGCGTTCAGCGGCTTCAGTAGGTTGGGCTGTTCTCAGGCGTTGGCGATCTTGCACTCGGACACGACCGCCAACACCTTGGCTGCGATGTCAGGCGCGAGACGCGCCTGTGGCGGATCAGTTGTGATAATCCAGCCTGGCGGCAAGCCCAGAAGCGGACCGAGGTCAGGTCGAACGTTGTCGAAGGCAGACACGCTCACATGGCGGGCGGTCTTGTCCCATCGAACAAGGCCGGAACACGCGACCCAGCCCGAATCGTCACTCGCGTTTGTCCGAGCCAGTAGCAGCGGATGACCCCACCAGAGACCAGGCGTGACGGTCATACCGTCGCCGGAACTTGGTGGAACGCACTCGACGCCGGCCTGCCGACAGACCCACTCCTCCTGGTCCGCCACCGAGAGACCGGCTGGCATCGTCGGAGACGAACGTCCGAGCCGGAGGAGCTTCACCAGATGGGGGATGGTCAGCAGAACGACGGCAAACGCACCCAACAAGTCTGAGAGCCATGTCAGCGAACCGCCGTATCGAGATAACGGAGGGAACAGGACCATGGCGATCCAGGCCGGTGGTGCGGCGACGATCCATGCAGCGCCCGAGTCGATGAACGGCACCAGAGCCCGACGCGCACCATGAGTCGTCCAGAGCCGAAGTTGCCATGTCAAACGGGCGGAGGCGTCGTAGAGCCCTTCGATCGCGAAGAACAGGACCGGGGCCATGAGGGCTGCGGCGGCGAAATAGAACCACAACGCTTCGAGCGGAGTGCCCGACGCCCCCAGCGCCTGCGCGGTCCGATCGAGCACCCGCACAAAGTCGAAGGCCGTCAGCGAGAACGCATAGGCCGTCCCCAGAACCGTGAGCAACCACCACCCATGAGCCCGCTTTCGGAAGACCAAGTAGATCGGAATGGCCACCGCGGCCGACTCCGCAAGAATCTTGATCGCACCGGTCGGGAGCAAGTCCGGGCGCTCGAAGTGGACCGCATCCAGCGCGAAGGTGACGGCGGCTGCGACCACACAGGCCAGGGCCAGAGCGACCGAGTTGTATTCGCTCTTTGCGACACGGCCAGTGGAGAAGCGGAAGCTCGCCATTGCCGGAGTTTATGGGTAGCCAAAGGGTGCTACAGCGCGATTCCGCGGCCGAGCGAGCTGAGCTGGTCCCGCACGCCCAGGAGCCGCCCTGAGGCGCTTCAGAGTGCTTCGACCCCCGCAGCCCTCAAAGGGCTCTGGACGACCGCACAAGGCCGCCCCAGCCCCCACAGGGGTATCCGCGGCACGGCGCCTCGTCAAGTTCCGACCCCTTTCCGGCAATCGAGCCATCGATCGGTCTCCGCGGCGCCCGTAGCACTACCTCCACGGTTTCTTGACAGCCTCTCGAACCCGCCGAGAGCTGCATCGTCGGAACCAGCAGAGCTGCCAGAAGGCCGCCCGCCGACGCGAGGCAGGAACATGAAATGGATCGACGAAAGTCTGTGTGAACGTGTCGAGAACTGGGCCGCGGCTCCGCTGTCGCAGCGGCTCGAGGAGTTCCGCAAGCTATCGCAGGCCCAGGTCAGCAACGTCCGCGAGGTCGTTCGCCGCTACGACATTCAGACGCACACGAAGCTGTGGCCGACGTTCGTTTCTCTCCTTGCGAACGAGCACCTGATTGTTCTGGAGCCCGACGAACTCCTGGGCGTCTTACGACATCATGAGCCCCTCATCTCGCAGAGTGTCTGGACCCCCCAATTCCCCGAATACGATCGGGGTATCTCGGCAGCCGACCGGGCAGACTGCAACTTCGAGGTCATAGGGTTTCACGAGGGCCCGTCGAGTCTGGTGCTGCGCGGCGATGTCTTCTGCAGCGGTGGTTGCGGAGGCCCCTGGTATACCGACCAGACGATGTGGTCGTCGACTGACGCTGTGACCTGGACTCCGATCGACATGCCCAAGCTCTTCGGTACAGGCGGCATTGGACCGATATCGGGTGGCTCCGCAGTGTGGTGGTCGCCAGACGGCTCCAATTGGACTCGAATAGGCCTCAGTGGGACAACCGCCGCAAACTCTGTGTATATGGCTGTGTGGGCACTCGATGACCACACGCTTCTGGCCCAACAGTCGTCATCGTCATCGACCGGCTCTGCGGGTGCCACGGCCACCTGGGCTTCGCATGACGAAAAGAGCTGGTCCCTGGTTCACAACGCTCCGTCTCTTCTCGTGCCCGATCTAGTGCGCAGCCAGAGCCAGGGTCTCCTCTTTGACTGGCTAACCGACGCGCAGGGCTCGACGATCGGTTCCCAGTATTCGATCTTGACCACCCGGATGAGCTTCTCGGTGGTCTCTCAGACCGGAAGCTCACCCTGGATCGACGACTGGCAGCAGGCCCTCGGTCCGATGGGCATCCTGATCACCATAGACGGCTCACGATTCTTGATGGGCGTGCCGACGGTCGGCTGACCGCCAAACGACCCGGCAACTCCGGCCGTCACGATATAGCTCCATCGCGTTCGCATCGGCCGCCCTGCCCGGACCCGGGCTGACTTGGGGCGCTCGCGTGGCCCTGACGTGTCCCCGGTCGGCTTGTGGATCGTGCCCGGCTTGTGCTCAGGCGGGGCGTAGCTCGTGTAGAGCCGAAGGTCGACCTTGCCGGTGTGGCGCGTCCCGGCAGGGACGTGAACCAGTCGATCGACGGCGACGGCGCTCTTCTCGCCGTCGAGAATGGCCTGACCTTCACCCCCGACGAAGACGAGCGTCTGTTCGACGTCTGCGCGGCCGGGATCAGCCGTCGTCCATTCGGCCGCCGCGGGGCCCGCGCTTGGTCGACCCTGCCCGATGCGGACTGCTCGGCCGGTGGATGTTCGAGTCTTCACCGACCTCGATGCCATGCATCTCGGCGGCACTCAGGATCTTCCGCCGGGCACGCTCCTTGGCCGCCTTGCTCTCGAAGTCGGTCTGATTGAAGCGGGCGATCGCATTACGCACGTGCGACTCGTCGTGGATGGGGAGGTGTTCCTCGCCCTTCGAGTCGACATACGCGAACTGCGTGGAGCGGAGCTTCTCCCGATCCTTGGTGTTGAGTTCAGCCATGGTCCATCTCCTGGTCCCGGCGAGAACGGACGCCTGCCCAGTTACGGAATTCTGACCTCGGCTCCACCGTTAGGTCTCACCAAGCGACTCGCCAGAGGGCCCGTGAAGCATCTCATTCATTGCAGGCCCCTTGCGGTCAGAAGGATGAAACGCGGCCGATGACGAAGGCTCGCGTCATACGCCGATCATCGCTGATGGCATTGGTTCTCCGTGGCCAGCAGCAAGCTACCAACCTTTCCCTATCGCGGTCGCCGCTGCGGTGACCGTGTACACGGCCCTCCGCCAGAACTCAAACCGGGAAGCGCGAACAGTCGGCCATTCGGGCCGGTTATCCAACCCGGGGGTTGAGTAACATTGGCACTTCGTACCGCGGTGACGTGTGACAGGGGGCTCCACTTGGCCCTCGTTCTGCGTCGNNCCATTCGCCTGTTTCGGCCTAGGGGGCCCGGGAAGCCGGGGTCTCCAAGACCTCCGCTGGGACCGCTCTCGCCCACAGGTGTCCATTTAGTCTGAGCTCGGTCTCGTGCCTGGTGCGAGGATGGAAACCCCACACGGGTCATTGGCTGGGCCTCTGCGGCGCCGGGGTCAGCTACGGTTCACAGACCCGTCGGCGTCGCGGTGCCGACGGGTTCGACGAGGTCAAACACTAGACTTGATTGGTGCGCTGGCCCATGAGCAGCCGGTACACCGCGACCACGACGACGCCACCGATCACGGCGACGACGATGCTCTCGACATTGATTCCGGTCACGTCGGCGACGTTCAGGACAGTGCCGGCGAGGTAGCCGCCGACGACAGCACCCACGATGCCCAGAATGATCGTGGCGATGACGCCTTCCGAGCCGCCCATGATCATGTTGGTGATGAAGCCGGCGATGGCTCCGAGGACGATCCACGCGATGATGCCCATAACGGCACTTCCTCCTTATGAGATGCGGATAAAGGGACGAGGGACGAATTGCCCTCGCTTTCCAGGGTCGCTAGCGGATGCGCGTCATCCGCTATTTGTCAGCGGTTCGAAGGCCGTCGGGCGGCGTCCTGGATGTCGGCGACGCTCTGCTGAGCACTGCCTTGAACCTGCTTGACCTTGCCCTTGGCTTCCTCGTGCCTGTCGCCGGTCAACTTGCCGAGCCCTTCCTCGACTTGACCCTTGGCCTTATTTGTGGCGCCTTTGGCGCGCAAGTCGGCCATCTAACTGTCCTCCAGCTGCGTTTGACTAACGTCCGGGCATGAATCCTCATGTCCTTTCGTAATCGTGGGCTGGATCTGGCACCTGCGCGAGGATGAGAACCCTCCCCCGCCGTTGCGGAGTCAGGCCGAGCGTCCCGCGATGGCACCGCTGCACGACCGCCCCTATTGCTTTGCTCACGATCCCGAACGAGCAGCCGAGGCGGCCGAGGCCCGGCGACTTGGTGGCTTGCGCCGGCGCAAGGAGGGCACGATTGCGGTCGCCGACGACCTGCCCGGTCTCGACAGCGTGGCCGGCATCCGACGCCTTCTCGACATCGTGGTCACCGACGGCATCGGGTCGCGGATCTGGTCAAGCCCGCCAAGGCCAACGCCCTGGAGAAGCTCGGCGAGGGCGAGCGCGCCTCCGGGATCGCCAACGAGTGGCTGCGGACTAAGGTCAACGGCGCCGCCGGGCCGGTGTGATCTCGCGACACCATGGAACGATCGCGCCGCGGGTAGCCACCCGTCCGAACCGGCCAGCGCGACGATCCTCCCACCCGATTGCACGGGCCTTCTGCCGGCACAATGATCCGCCCGGCGGTGCGGCCACATGCGTTTGGCGAACTTGCGCCGTTGGGAGGATTCCTCGAATGGCTGCCGAACCGCTCACCGAAACCATCGTCGTGTCCGACCCCGCTCCCGAAGCTCCACCGGCTGAGCCGGCCCGCTCGCGGCGCTCCATCCTTGGGGCCGGTCTGGCCGGCCTGGCCGGTCTGGTTCTCGGCTCGCTCGGTAGACCGCAAGCGACCGAAGCTGCCGCGGGTGGCTCGCTCATCATGGGTGCCTCAAATAGTGCCGGGACCACGAACACGGACCTCGCCACCAACTCGACCGGCACGGCGCTCTATGTCCACCAGAACGGCACCGGCACCGCCGTTCGAGGCATTGCCAACAACGGCATCGCCGGCTTCTTCACCAGCTCGAACGGCTCTGGCGTTAGTGGGGTCGTCGCCAACAACACCAAGTACGGCGTGTATGGCGGCAACGATGCGTTGACCCACGGTACCGGCGCCGCCATGCGGGCCGCGGGCGAGCAGAACCACGGCCTCGTCGCGACGACCGCCGACGTCAACTCGTACGCCATCAAGGCCACGAACACCAACGCCGGCACCGACGCCTTGGCGGGGGCAGGTATCCGCGTCCTGGCAGGTGGCGGCACCGACGCTGACATCGCTGGGCTGGGGGGGTATCCCGCGGCTGGGGAATTCTGCGGCGCTGCCGGCGTCATAGCCGTGGCCACTGGGAGCGGCAACGGCGTCTACGGCGCCAGCGACTCGGGGTTCGGCGTCTACGGCTACAGCAACTCGGGGATGGGCGTCTACGGCTCCAGCAACTCGGCGTACGGCGTCTACGGCTACAGCACGTCGGGAGCGGCCTCCGTCTACTGCGACGGGGACGGGTACGTTACCGGCAATCTCTACGTCGTCGGCAACGTGTCCAAGGCGGGCGGCTCCTTCAAGATCGACCATCCCCTCGATCCGGCGAACAAGTTCCTGTACCACAGCTTCGTCGAGTCGCCGGACATGAAGAACGTCTACGACGGCGTCGTGACCCTCGATGCCAAGGGCGAGGCCGCGGTCGCGCTCCCGGTCTGGTTCGACGCACTCAACCGGGACACTCGGATCCAGCTGACGGCGGTTGGCCAGTTCAGCCCGCTGTACGTGAAGACAAAGCTCCAGAACGGCGCATTCTCGATCGCAGGTGGCAAGGCCGGTCAGGACGTGTACTGGCAGCTCACCGGCATTCGACAGGACGCCTGGGCCGACGCCCATCGCATCCCGGTCGAAGAGGAGAAGCCGACCGCCGAACGCGGTCTCTACCTCCACCCGACCGAGCATGGCCAGGCTGCCGCCAAGGGGATCGACGCTGTCCGCCACGCAGCGATGAAACCGCACGCGAGTAAGTAGCGGGCCGAACGGGGGCTGAGCAGGTCGGGGCGCCCGATCCGCCATCTCATGCCCACGCTATGAAACCATAGGGATCGCAGTAGGCCGTGGAGTTGACGGCGCCGGTAGCGTCAGCGGTCCATTCGGGTGGGCCGCGGTGACTGCGACGACATTATGGCTGAAAGGCGACACCAGCCAGCGGCCCAGACTCGAGCACCATCGCCCGCTGCGGGCGTCTGGGATCGCGACGTGGGGCCAGCAGCGGGTTCAGTTGCGATGTCAGGTAAGCAGATGGCGAGGCACCTGGTACTCGAGCTTCTCGCCGGCCGCGAACCGCCGGATCTGATCGCCCGCGAGGGCGTAGGCGCGGGCGAGCGACCGCCGCGAGTCGCCGGCCATGTGCGGGCTGATCAGGACGCCCGGCAGCCGCCACAGCGGGTGATCCGGAGGCAGCGGCTCTGGATCGGTCACGTCCAGCGCCGCGCGCAAACGACCGTCCCGCAGGGCATCCACAAGGGCCGGCGTATCGACCGTCGCACCCCGCCCGGCGTTCACCAGGAGGGCGCCGGGCCGTAGGAGCCCGAGGCGGCGAGCGTCCAGCAGCCCGGTCGTCTCCGCAGCGAGCGGCAGAAGGTCGATCAGGATGTCGGCCGTGGGCAGCGCCGAGTCCAGGTCATCGAGCCCGAGGGCTCCCTTCCGCCGCGTCCTGGCCACGCCGACGACCTCGACGCCGAAGGGCCGCAGGCGCTCCGCCACGGCGGAGCCGATCGACCCGAAGCCGAGGATCACGGCGCGCAAGCCTGCCAGCTCGTCGGCCACGAACGGGCGCCAATCTGCCGCCAGCTGGGCGTCACGGGTTGTCATCAGGCCTCGCTGCATAGCCAGGATCGCCCCTACTACCCACTCCGCCACCGGGCCGTCGTAGACACCCCGAGCGTTGCAGACGACAACGCCCTCGGGTACCCGCCCCCGGAGCCAATCCACGCCGGCGCTGAGCGTCTGGACCACCCGCAGGCGAGCCATCGCGCCCAACTCGGCGAGCACAACCTGCCTGGCCCAGTCGGCTGGGACGAGGAACTCCACCAGGCTCAGGTCTGGCAGCGGGCCGGACTCGCGCGGTAGAAGGACGACTTCCACGTTCGCCGGGAACTCGCCCATAGGCCGCCGCTCGGGCACGTCGGGCAGACATACGACGACCGTTTCAGGTCCGTCCCCGCGTCGCTCAATCACGCCCCGCCTCCGTGTGCCTAGTACTGGTAGCGGTCACTCAAGCCCGGCGAGTCTCGCAGAGCCTCTCGGCCTCGTCAATCTAGGTTGCGGCGACCGCTTCCGGCCGGCGGGGTTCGGGCCGCCCGTGACCCCACCCTATGGCTGCATCGGCTCGTGTCCCGGAATCGACTCGACCGAGACCATCAATCGCAAACGCCAAGGCTTCCGTTGATGAACCCGGCTCGGGCTCCGATGCGATGTCGAACGTTGCTCCGAACGCTACTCTCCAACGCGGAGGCGACGCTACCAGCTGGGCATGCAGCAATTGTTGGCCCAGTAATAGGGGACGTAGGCGTCAGGCCCGACCTGCAGGTAGATCGCCCGGGGCGCTTGCGACGGCTTTGGCATGGGGACCACTTGAAGCCCGATCAGCAACGGGCCGCTCGTCTGGTGCACGATGACCGGCTGCGGGTCGCGCTCGACGACCGCGCGCAGCGAGATGGGCTCGTTCGGCCATGGCGGGTCCTCGGCTTTCTCATAGACCTGGGCGTCGCCGTCCGCGTTGAAGTCGTGGCCCCACAGTTCGAGCGTTCGCGGCGCCAGAATCGCGCGGCTCGAGATCCAGTACAAGGTGAGGGCCACCAGAAGCGTCGCGATCGCGATCGCGACGACGAGCACCCGCCGACGGGTCACGTGGCGGGCCTCGCCCTTCAGTGTGTCCACCTCGCCGGCCATCTTGCCCCTTTCTCATGCGTTGGTCGCGAACGCGCCGGAGACGATCGGCCTCGGGGGCTTGTTGCGCCACTACGGCGAGTCGATCGCGGTGGTCGGGCGTTCGTGGACCCCCACGACCAGGGAAACTTCATGCGCGTGGCCCGACACCATGACCTGGTCGTGTCGCTGTCGGGATGAGGATTAGTCCGGAGGCCGCCTCTCATCCGCCCCGCCTTCGCCCCGTTCGCCCCGCGCCATCCCGATCAGTTGACGACGATGCCGGTCTGGCTGCCCTTGAGCGTGGCCGTCAAAGTATCCGTGGCGGTGACCGACCAGGTACCGATGGTCTTGAGGGTCACATTCCCGCTGAAGACGTGGGTACCCGCGTCGGTAGCGGTGAACTTGTAGTTGGCCGGCAGGCTCGCCTTGGAATCCGTGCTGGTGAAGTGGATCGTGCCGAGATAGCCGACGATGCGGTTGCCGTAGGCATCGGTGGCGGTCACCCTGATGCTGCCCGCGACCCCGTGGGTCCGTGGGCTCGTGAGTCCCGAGACCACGAACTTGGAGAGAGCCGCCGCTGTGACGACGATACCGCTCTGGCTGCCATGGATCGACGCCGTCACGGTGTCCGTGGCGGTCACCGATTGGGTGCCGACGGTCTTGAGAGTCAGGGTTCCGCTGAACACGTGCGTGCCGGCGTCGGCAACGGTGAAGGTGTAGTTGGCGGGCAGACCCGCCTGGATGTCCGTGCTCGTGAAGTGGACCGTGCCGAGGTAGCTCTGAACACGGTTGCCGTAGGTGTCGGTCGCTGT
>PMBR01000023.1 GCA_003152995.1 Chloroflexota bacterium
GCTCGGCGCGATCCGCTGTCGCCGCGTGCGGCGTCCCGATGGTGTCGTGCGATCGGCGGGCAAAGACGATCGCCGCCACGCAGCCGCACGCGACCGCCGCAGCCGCCAGGAAGTAGACCGTCGGCAGTCCGGTCGAGACCACGCTCGCGCCGAGCGCCGGCCCGGCGATTCCGCCAAGGTAGAGCGGCAGGAAGATCAGGTTCAGCGTGGCCGAGCGGCGCTCCGCCGGCGCCTCCCGAGCGATCAGCCCGGAAACCATTGCCCCGATGGCCGCCACGAAGGCGACCGACAGGCCGTAAGCGACTGCCATCAAGGCGGCCGTGTGGGCGAGAGGCAGGGCCGCCAAGGAGAGGGCCAGCCCGCCCATCGAGACCACCAGTACAGTCCGGAAGCCCACGCGGTCGGCGATCCAGCCGCCGATCGGCGATAGTGCGGCGCCGACGATCGTGGCCACGCCCAGCACCAGGCCCACCGTACCGGCCGCGTTCAGGTGAGTGTTCTCGACCTCGTGGATCAGCAGCGGCAGGTATTGAGTCGACATCTGGCGACCCAGAAAGGCTATCCCGTAGATCGTGAAGAGCCATCGAACGGTGCGGTCGGACAGCACTCCCCGCACGGCTCCGAAGGCCAGCGTCAGGACGCTTCCCTGTGGCACGATGTCGGGCCTGACCTCGACCGAGCCGACGGCGAGCATCAGCGCCACCGCCCCAGACAGGATGGCCGCGACGGCGAAGACGCCGGCGCTGGTCATGTTCAGCCCGACGATCATGAACGCCCCGAGCGCCGGTCCGGTCCCGAATCCGAGCGGGCTGCTCGCAGCGAAGACGCCCATTGCCAGACCCAGCCGGTGTGTGGGCGTGACGTCGCGAATGGCCGCCATCATGACGCCGCTGTTGCCCAGCTGAAAGGCAACGAGGAGGACGCCAATGACCACCTGCCAGGTCTCGCGGCTCGCGGCAATTACGCCGAACACCGCCACCTCGACGAGTGCGCTGCGGATGATCACGGCCTTGCGGCTGTACTTGTCCGCCCAGACGCCCCAGAGCGGAATGAAAGGCAGCCCGGTCAGGAAGAATAGGGCGCCGAGGATCCCCACGAATCGCGCGATGTCCGGGTCGGACATTCCAACCTCCTGCAGTCGATTCGGCAGGAAGGCGTAGACCTGGGCAACGCCGTAGCCCTCGATGAACGAGGTTATCGAGTACAGAGAGAGCAGCAGGCGCCAGTCTGGCTGGCCTTGTCGGCGCATCCTGGCAGGGTAGCCGAGCGCGAGGTTCGGAGCCACGTCGTCGCCGCGGTTTTCGCTCGTATGCCCGCAGGAGGTATCTTGTGACCCGCAGCTTGAGGACCGGAGGAGAGAACTAGGTGAACGACACGAGTTGGCGCAACCTATCAGCCATTCTGGGCGTGGCGTGCGTGGTCCTGATCATCGCCGCCGGCGCACTGCTGGCTACGTCGGGCGAATCCGCGTCGCCGTCCCTTTCGGGCAGCTCCGTGGCCAGCGTGATTCCGTCCGATTCCGGGCCAATCGTTGATTCGTCGGCCTCTCCGACGCCCACCACGCCGTCGGTCTCCTCGAGCCCGACCGTCGTCCCGACCGGCGGCCCGACCGCTACGCCCGCCCCCAAAGCCCCGATCGTCCAGGTCACGTTCAACAACCTGATGCTCGACTCCTCGACCGACACGTCGGGCAAGGCTCGAACACTCACCTTCGTTACCGACGGCGTGGGTCCCGTGGGCATCGCGATCACCAAATCTTCGGCGAAGGACACAACCAAGATCTGCGCCACAGTCGACGACTCGAAGCCGGACTGCCGAGTCGGCACCAGGGTCAGCTACGCCGGAGCCTTCACCGACACGGCCCATTCAGTGTGGGTCATCACCCTGATCGGGAACCACGCCGCTAAGCCGACCATCGACCTGTCTCTGTCGTGGCCGAGCAACACCCCTCAAATCACCCTTACCCACGGCCGCCTGCAGGGCACCGGTGCGGGCGTTGCCCCTGCCCTGAACGGCTTCACCGCAACGGTCAAGACCACCGCCGCCGGCAACCTGACCCTCTCCTCCTCCTGGACGGTCATCACCACCAACGTCCAGGTCACGACGGAAGACCTCAGCTCGTCCCCTGCCACAACTGTGGACCAGAAGCAGTTCACGGGCGTAACGAACCTCGGCCAACCCGGCTACAGCTTCGCCGTCGGTGCAGTCAAGTCGTACCGGATTTCCCTGCGGAACATGTCCGCCGACAGCATGCGGCCGGATCTGACGGCCATAATCTCGGTCCCATAGCCGCCGGGCCGGCCGCAGCCTATTGCCGGAGCGCGGCTCGACCGATCCTTTGGATGGGGCATGGTTGAGCGCGTCCGACAGGGCGGCGCCGGCCCGATCACGAGGAGAAGCGCGCTTGGAGGACTTTCCGACCGAAGAGTCGGCCGGCGAAGGATCCACGGATCCGGGGGACCCGGCGGAGAGATACACGCGACCGGTCGAAGGTTCAGCCCTCGACCCCAAAGCCGGGTCCAGTAGGTCGTCCTCGCGGCGGTGGCGCACCGTTGCCCTCGCGCTGGGTCTGGTCGCGGCGATCCTGGTCGGTGCGACTGGTCAGCTCTTGTTCTCCGCAATGAACCGCGGCACCGCGCCTTCCAGCAGGTCGGCGAGCCCGGTAGCCAGCGCAACCGCGCCGCCCGGCCAGGCGCCCACGCCTGCCGGCTCGCCCACGCTGGCAGCTGCGAACGCGACGCCGTCCGCGAGCGCGACGGCATCGAGCGTGTTCACGCCGGCGCCGCAGACGAGCGGAACCGCCCTGCCCGCCACGATCACTTTCCGGGATCTGATGCTCGATTCCGCTGCGGACACCGGGGGCCTGGCCCGCGTCTTCACCTTCACTAGCGATGGACCCGGATCGGTCTCCGCGCAGGTTGTCGCCGCAGCTCCGCTGGCCACTCTGCAGATGTGCCTACAAGTGAACGGCGGCACCCAGAGTTGCGCCACTGGTGCCACGCCGGGCTACTTCGCTGGTGCCCCGTCGGGCGGAGACCAGGCCCAGTGGACCGTGACGCTCATTTCGATGGATGCGGGCTCGACCCCGGTCGCGGACGTGGCGTTCACCTGGCGGACGAAGTCGCCCGCGATCACGCTCGGCCACGGGCGATTCCAGGGGGCCCCGAACCCTGACTCGCTCCGCGGCGTCACCGCCACCTTCAAGACGCGGGCGGCCGGGTCGGCCGGAGTCGTCGCTTCGTGGCCGCCCGCGTCCGTGGACGCGGCGCTGACCCTGACGGACATCACCGATTCACCGGGTCTGGCAGTCGACGCGACCTCATACCCGGCGGCAAAGTCGATCTCGCCCTCGTATGCGCATGCTGTGGCTGCCGGCCGAACCTACCAGATACAGGTGCTCAACACGGGTTCCGACGCCGGGCGGCCGGATCTCACGACGACGATTTCGTTCCCGTAGCGAGACCCAACCGGTCGGGCGCAAGAACTCGCAGGGTACCCAACTCGGCCGCCAGGCATCCGGCGATCCGGGCGAAAGCAGCCCCGGTCAGCGGCCTTCGATCTCGTCGCGGCGGACCACCCGGCCGATCGCTCGCGCCCGGAAGCCCGTCCATACACCGGACCGGGCGTAGACGTCGGTCTCGAGTATCGCCAGGGCAGCCGCTTCGTCGGGCGCTCGCACCAAAAACAGCGAACCGCTCATGTCCGTGTAGCCGCCGGCTTCGACGATCGTCCCGGCCGCGCGTAGCTCGCCGATCCTAGTGAGATGCTCATGCCTGACGGCAGGACGCCGTTGGGCCGCATCCGAGCCGTAGGTGGCCTCGATCGCCCAGATGGGCTCGATCGCCAGGCCTTCGGGTATCTCTCCGGCCATCGTGGCCTCCGTCAGTCGGCCAGCTGCTCGCCCGGCACCGAGACCTGAATGTCGGCGTCGGGATCGATTTCTTCATCATCGACAGCGGCATCTACTTTGGCGGGCGCGTCTCCAGCCGCCTCTACCTCGGCCGGCTGCGCGGGCGCCGGCTCGGCGGCTGCAGGCGCCAGCTCGGCTGTCAGGGGTACGGCGGTCATTGGCTCCGCGGGCGCCGTCCCCGCGGTTGCCGGCTCGGCGGTCGTCGGCTCCGTTGTCGGCGAGGCGACCGGCTCCGAGACGACCTGCTCCGAGACGACCTGCTCCGAGACGACCTGCTCCGAGACGACCTGCTCCGCCTTCGAAGGCTTACCCGCTGCAGCTTCCGCCGGGACTTGCTCGGCGGCCGCGTCGCTCGGCGCCGGCTCCTCCGCAACTTTCTTCCCCTCGGTCGCCACTCTCGCGCCGGCGGCGGCGCTCCTGCCCGCGCCGGCGGCCCGGGTCGCCGCCTCGACGTCAGTTGGACCGGGCAGCTCCACGACGGCATCGGCCAACCCGTCGTATCGGTTCGAGCATGCCAGATAGATGACCTGGAAATCCGACGACAGCTCGCGCAATAGCAGCGCGGCCCGCGCGGCCCGCTGATCGTCGAACGTCACGAACGGGTCGTCCAGGACCAGCGGCGGCCGCTTCCCTTGCGTGACGAGGCGCACCAGACCGATTCGCGCGGCCAGGTAGATCTGGTCGATGGTGCCTTTGCTCAAACGGCTGGCGGCAACCCAGTCGCCGCGCTCAGGCGCCCAGACGTCCACGTCCAGCGACCGGTCGTCGATCTCCACCTTGCGATAGCGGCCGCCAGTGAGCCGTGCGATGTCCCGACCGACCTGCTGCTCCAGGAAGCGGGTCGCCTTGCGCATCGTCATTCCCTCGGCGGTCTCGATTGCCGCGAGGGTCTTCTCGTAGATCCGGACGCGACGCCGCAGCGCGTTGAGCTGCTCACGCCAGGTCACGAGCCGCTCCGCCTCGCCGGCCACCTGCTCGGCATCGACCGGGTTTGCATCCACCCGGGCCATCGCCCCGGCCTCCGCGTCGCGGGCTCGCTCAACCGCCTCCTGGCGGTCGCGCACCTCGGCCTCGAGGCGCTCGCGCGCCCGAGCGTCGGTCGCTACGGGGCCCAATGCCTCCAGGGCCCCGGCCTTCTGCTCCATCTCGAGAGAAGCCTGGTCGCGCAGGGCGGCCAGGTTCGCATCGCTCTGACCGGCAAGGAGGGCAGATACCTGGACCTGGAGCGTGGCGATCTCCTGGCGCCGCCCCTGCTCGCCGGTGAGCAACCGTTCGGCCGATGGGACGTCCACGGCACCGAGTTCCTTGAGGATGTTCTGCACGCCCGACTGGGCGACTCTGAGGCCCTCCTCCGTACCGACGCGGCTTTGCCGCCGGACGGCCCTCTCTCTCTCGCGGGAATCGTTGGCGTGCTGGACGAGCATCGCTGCGGAGCGGCGCTCCATGAAGAAGTAGACGAGCATCACCGACAGAACGACGAAGACGCCACCGGTCAGGATCAGCGGAACCAACCCGGACGCGAGGCCATAGGCGACCGATCCGACCGCAACAAGCATGAAGAAGACGGTCGCCAGCCCCCACAGCATGTAGCTCGGTACGGGTTCGTTAGGCTCGACATCGGGGCCCTGCTCTTCTCGAAGCGATTCCTGCATCGCGGTCACGCGGCTCTGAAGCGTGCGCATCCGATCCAGGGTGTCGCGGAGGCTCGAGATCGAGCGCTCGGGCATCGACTCCAGGGCCTGGAGACGCTGCTGCGCCTCGGCAGCCTGGCGGAGCCGTTCGAAGCGCTCCGACACGACGGCGCGATCGGACCGGAGGCGATCAGCCTGCCGGGCGCCCTCGAGCATGTTGCGGCTCTCGGTCAGGGCCTGTTCTGTGCGGACGCGGCCAGTGCGAGCCTGAGCCAGGGCGTCGCGATCGTGCTCCAGCTTCTCCAGAGCGGCCTCGCCGTTGCGCAGAGCCATCTCCGCCCGGGCCACGGCCTCTTCGGCGATCTTTAGGCGGCCGGGGTTCTTGTCACCACGGGACTTGAGAGCACGAATCGTCTCTTCGAGACGGGATTTGGCCCGCGAGCTGCCCTTGTCGCCACCGCCGATGCTGCCCTGGAGTCGGTCTCTCAGCGAGCCCTCGTCGCGGTCCAGGTCGTCGAGCTCCTCGTGGCGGATAGAGGCGGTGGAGCGGAAGAATTCCTCGTTGGGGATACCGGTCAGCTCGGCGATGATCTGGTCGGCCCGAGTTGGGTCTGTGTACGTCTGTCCGTCCCACTCGAGCGACACGCGGCCGCGCTGACCCCGGAATTCCTTCTCCAGCACGCCCCTGCGGACGCTGAATTGGCCGGTCTCCTCGTTGTCGTCTTCGACCACGAATTCGATCCGGGTGCGGGTGCGGGCTTCCTCGCTGGAGCCCCAGGTGCGCAGCGTGTCGAGCTCCGTGCCGGTGGCCGTCGCCTTTCGGAACAGAGCCAGCTCAATGCCTCGCTGGATGGTCGATTTGCCGGCCTCGTTGGGACCGCGAATGATCGTGAAGCCGGGTGCGAGCTCGAGGTTGAGCTCGTGGTGCCGGCCGAAGTCCTGGAGCTGGATGCGGAGGATCCTCATCGCCACGCCGCCTTCACAGCGTCACCTGACGGCCCTCGAGAAGGTGGCGCCCCAGTCGCAGCACCTCACGGAGGTCCGTCAGCTCTTCGGCCGGGTCTTGGACCGGAGTCCCCGTGGGTGGGCGTCGATCGGGGAGATCGACCGGGGCCGTTTCGCCGGCGGCGGCGGCAGGTGCCGTGCGGCTCCCCGGTTTTATCTTCTCCAACTCGGCGATCTGAGTCTCGACGTTCCGGACGAAAGCCCCGATGACGGTATCCGGCGGGGGCATGTTCCCTTCCGGCATGGCGGGAATTGAGACGTCTCGGATCCGTAACCTCAAGAACGACGGCGCCAGAGCCCGCTCCACCTCGTCCATATCAACGTCCAACGTGTCCGGGAAGAGTCCGGTGAGGCGCACGTCCAGTACGAGGTTCGAATCCGCGTGACGGCCGATCGTGTTGAGCAGGATCGGCTGAGAGGCGATCGCGCTGACGTCAAGTTCCAGCTTCTCGCTCCGCGTCTGACCCACTCGCTTGGGCACGATCGAAACCAGGTGACGACCGCCGCGCTCCTCGAGGGTGACGAGCAGGACCTGACCGGCGCCGTCCTGGTCGACCGCAACCGGCTCGGGCGCGCCCGAATAGGCGTAGGTGACGTTCCCCGCCCGGCCTTCGATGGCCGAATGCCAATGGCCCAACGCCAGGTAGTCGAGCCCGGTCTTGGCTATCTCGTCTTCACGAAAGACGACCTCGTCGCCGTCGGTCTTGCCGGGGATCGCCAGCGCACCATGGACCATCCCGATCCGCCATGTCGCCCGACGGTCCGCTCGAGCATCGAATCCTTCCAGCGGGCTCTTGGGTCCGCGCTTCGTATTGAAGACGCGGCCGTGCACGACGGCGTCTAGCGTGGGAAGCCAGACGTTCGGCTGCTCTGGCGTCAGGACGACGATCCACTCGGAAGTGGTTCGAGCCATCGCCGCCAGATCGTACGATCGGAATATCGAGGCGCCGTCGTACAGGTCGTGAGTTCCGGGGATGATGACCGTCCGAATAGAGGCCTTGGCCAGACGTCCGAGTTCCGCGGCCACGCGTTCCACCGAGCGGCGCGGCTGGGTATTGGAGTCGAACAGATCGCCTGCGATCAGCACCAGATCGACCTTCTCGGCCACGGCGAGGTCGATCGTGACGCGGAAAGCAGTGAACTGGCGCTCGCGCAGGACGGCAGCGCGCTCACCGAGGTCCGTGTGCCGCGCGCCAAGGTGGACGTCGGCGGTGTGAAGCAGACGAAGCATGGGCTTCTAGCTCCGTCTCCCAGCCCCGGACCGATGGTTGATCTCGCCCGGTCTGCAGGGAGGCTCGCGCAGTTGATTCGATGGATTCGGCGCCTGTCTCGGCCTCGGCTTCACTTGTCGCCGCGGCCGACTCCGCGATTGTGCCAGGTTCGCAGGCCTGTGATCGCAACATGATGTAACAAGATCGCCGCAACCAGATGCGAGTCGGCAGACGACCGCTACGCCAAGGGGTTCTGGAACACGCCGCGCGAGCCAGAATCGGCTCCCCTGAGGCAGCCGGCAGGCCGTTTGTCCCGGGACTCGGGCCGCGATCGGAGTGGCGTGCAAGCCGTGCTATCCTCCCGCCCTACCGCCGCGTCCCAGGCAGGCATCGCGAATAGAACAGTCGTCGATCGGGCCCGCTCAGGCCTCCTGGCTGTGGCCATGCGAGTCCCACCGGCGCCTCTGCGTGCCTGTTTCCGGGGCCCGCCGGTGCGTATAACTCGCGCCTCCGGGAGGAGAAAGTGGCCTACGTCGACCGGACGCTCACATGCGTCGACTGCGAAGCCGAGTTCGTGCACTCGGCTGAGGATCAGGAGTTCTACGTCCAGAAGGGGTTCGTGTCGGATCCCAAGCGTTGCCCGAGTTGCCGGGCGGCGAGACGGACGATGAGAGAGGCGGGGGAGAGTCTGGGGCGAGCGGGCGGCCCCTCAGATGGGCCGCGGGAGTACTTCGCCGTGGTTTGCTCGCGCTGCGGCAATCAGGCTCAGGTTCCGTTCAAACCGCATATGGACCGGCCCGTGTACTGCTCCGACTGCTTCCGCGCGGTCCACGCCCAGGGCGCGTAAACCCCTCGCCAACTCGCAACTGAACTCCTCGCAAAAGAGAAAGCGGCGGTCGCCTTCCGGCGACCGCCGCTTCGTTTGCGCGAGGTTAGACGACCTTGGTGGTAAGCCACTCCTGATATGCGCCCCACGCCATCAGGGCACCGCCGCCGATGAGGACGACGTCGGCGAGGTACATGAGGATGGGGGGATCGGTCAGCGCGCTGGTGAACTGGAAGAGCAGCGTAAGAACGCCGCAGACGAGGGCCGCGACGGAGAGGCCGAGAAGGATCTGAGCGACCGGCATCGGCCACGTGATGTTCATGTTCGGGGCGATCTTCAAGTAGAGGACGACGCCGCCCGCGATGCCGCAAAGCAGGGCGAGGATCGCCAGGAGGCCCGCCGTGCCGTAGGAGAAGTAGTTGTAGCTGACGCCCGGGATGGTGTACCCAGCGACGGTCCCGCCACCGAAGGACTTCGTCCCCAGGATCGTGCCGAGAATCCATCCGACGACGACTGCGGCCACGCCATAGGCCACGAACTTCTCGCGGGGAGAAACCTTTGCCCAGAGTTCATTCAGCACGAGTTGAGCCTCCTTCTCCAACTAGACCGGGACGCGTCCCTGCGGGACTGCCGTCTGCCTCGCTCCGTTCGGCCTCAATGACGGGTCCCGAGGCCGATGAGAACGAGCGCAGCCTACACCCCGGGCCCGAGCGTGACCAGATGGTTCCTGACGTCACGCGCACGTCCTCGATCGCAGGAACCACCGACATTTCGGCATGAACGCACTCTACCTTGCGACAGTGTGGGCGTGCGCCCGGCCCACCTACCGAGACGAGTGGCTTTGCCTCGCGCCATGAGGCCCACCTGACGGGCCACGGCGGGGCGCTCAGGCCCCCGGATTTGCGGCTAATCGCCCGGCCCGCGCGGCGCCGGGAGATGTTGACCCGGTCGGAATGAAGCGGCCCTCACGTGTTGGCGACCTGCCCTTTTCGGCAGTTGAAACGGCGCGCGGAAGGCCCAATTCGGAATGGGTCCGGCCTCCGCCGGCGCCTCGATCGCGGCCCCGGACCGCGGGCGCCGCTCGCTCCCTTTCGCGCACTCGCCCGCGGCGCCCGCAACGGTGGTTCGAGGCCTCTCTCTGCTAGAATATGGGCGCTCCCAAACGGCGTTGCCGTATCCGAGCGCCCCACGGATCCGTCTGCCGGCTGTCGCGGCGCGCGACAGTTCGAGCGGCAGCGTCGATGGTTCGGGAGATTAGAGGAGGCATCATGGCTCGGCCTGTCCGCACGGCTGTCGCCCCGCCGCTTCGACCGGTGAAGTCCCACCTGATCGAGGAATACAACGCCCGGACGAACGTCGTGCGGTGCGACTGCGGTTGGTCTGGCAACGCCGACGATTTCGCCGTCCATAGACGAGCCGTCGGCGCTACGAGCCCGTCCTGACGAAGCCCGGCGACTTCGAGCCGCGTTCTCGCGAGCCCCTCGCAACCTACGAAGACCTCGGCTATCGCGATGTCTTCTGGGCCGCCCGACGTTATGAGGACGCGTGCGATCGAGTGGCAATTCGGGCGCTTCTTCCGGCTCGAGGCGGTCGTCTGATCGAAGTCGGAGCTGGATTCGGCCGGCTCGCGGACGAGTACCGCGGCTACCGCGAAGTCGTGCTGCTCGATTCGTCGGAGGTCCACGTCGCCGCAGCCCGCGAGTCGCTGGCGGGCGACCCACGATTCGAAGTCGTCATGGGCAACGCCTGCGCCCTGCCCTACCCCGACGGCTTCTTCGACGCAACGGTCTGCGTTCGCGTGCTCCACCACTTCGCCGACCCCGGACTCGTGCTCGCCGAGTTGGGCCGGGTAACCCGACCGGGCGGCGTCGTCGTGCTCGAATACGCCAACAAGCGAAATCTCAAGTCGATGGGGCGCCGCCTGCTGGGCCGCCAGCGGTGGTCGCCGTTCGCCCTGGGCTCGGTCGAGTACAAGCCGTTCCATTTCGACCATGCCCCGGTCGGCGTCCGGCGAAACCTGCACAAGTTCGGCCTTCGGATCGAATGCCTGCGCGCTGCCTCGCTGTTCCGCCTGCCCGTTCTCGCCAGGCTATTGCCACTGTCGATCCTCGTCGGAGCCGAACGCCGACTTCAGGCGCCTCTGGGATCGATCACACCCGGGCCATCGGTCTTCCTTCGCGCCAGACGCGTGCGATAGTCGCCAACTCGGCCGGTCGACCGATCGTTCGGCTCAGCACTCCACCGCGCCGCGAGCCTTCTGGACGGGTCGATACAAGTAGTAATTGGCCGCGCAGGCCGCCTGGTTGCCCTCGTGGACCGCGGCGCTGATCTGATGGTCGTGCGGGCTGGTGACGTCTCCGGCGGCATACAGGCCGGGCACGTTGGTGTGCTGCTCCGAATTCACGACGATGTGGCCCAGCTCGTTCAGCTCCACGCCCAGCGCCACGGCCAGTTCGGTGCGCGGCGTCGGCCGGCGGTAGACGTAGACGTGCTCGACCGGCAGCTTAGTCTGCTCCGGATCGTCGAGCATGAGCTCCTCGATCTGGCCGTCGGCATTGATGTACGCGGTAATCGCGTTGGGGTAGATGCCAATGCCGTTGTCCCGCAGGTCGGCCATGCGGAGGTCCGGGACATCGAAACCCTCGTCCCGGCCGGCCACGATCGTCACTCTGCTGGTGAAGTCGAGCATGGCCAGCGCGGTCTCGACCGCCTCCTCGTCATACCCCACGACCGCCACGACCTTGCCGGTCGACTCGTAGCCGTCACAGGCGATACACCAGAAGAGGCTCTTGCCGACGCACTGAGCCCACCCGAGGAACTTTGGGAAGCTGTCACGGACGCCGGTCGCGAGGATCACCGACCGGGCCACGATGTCCACTGGGCCGGTT
Source organism: Chloroflexota bacterium (assembly GCA_003152995.1). Taxonomy (GTDB): domain Bacteria; phylum Chloroflexota; class Limnocylindria; order Limnocylindrales; family CSP1-4; genus Fen-1039. The sequence continues at coordinate 11,472 of PMBR01000023.1, forward strand.
GCCTTCTCTTCGCCCAGCAATGCGCCGAGCTCTTCGTCGCGTCTCACGTTGGCGACGCGGCCCGCCCTATCGGTGCGGCTGTCGACGTCCGATGCCTCGACGCGGAAATGAAACACGCCTTCGTCCTGCGACGCGGCGCTTACGCGCCCGCTCAGGAACTTCGTTCCATACCTTGCCGCCTGACGACGACCTGCCAGCCGGATCTCGGCCGCCGGGATCCCGTCGGGGAAACCCAGGTAATTGCGATTCGTCTGGCCCCACAGCGATCGCCCGTCGCGGTCGTCGACCACCAGGACGCTGCGTCGCATGCGGGCGAGACAAACCGCTGCCGAGAGCCCGGCGGGGCCGCCGCCGATGATGGCGCAGTCGACGTGGCGAACGGATTGGCCAAAGTTCTGGTTGGGCTTGCCGGGTTGATCGGATTGGGCTGATGCGCTCATGGGACATCATCGTCTCACTTCCTTCGGGCGCGCGCGCGAGGAGTTTCGGACGAGTCCACGGACGGGCCCAGGCTGGCGCTGGATCCGTCCTTCCGGTCCTTCTTGTCCGGGCCCTCCCGCCGACCGCGCCATCGACCCCTGCCGGGTACACTGCGGGCCAGAAGGAGGCAGGCTCACCGAGACACATGTCCCGTTCATCCCGTCCATGGCCGCCGCGCGGGCAATTGAGTCAGCTCCGCGCGATGCCGGGCCGGCGACGCAGGCCCATCCGGCCAGGACGCGTGAGGAACGCCTGCTCCTGCTCCGCCCCCTGCTGCAGCGGCGGATTCTCGTGCTCGACGGAGCCACGGGCACCCTCATCCAGCGTTACGGCCTGTCCGAGGCCGACTTCCGCGGCGAGCGCTTCCGCGACCACCCTTGCGACGTCCGCGGCGACAACGACCTGCTGTGCCTTACCCGTCCCGACGTGGTTCGCGCGGTCCATGACGCGTACCTGGCTGCCGGCGCCGACATCATCACGACCGACACGTTCGCCGCCACGCGCATCGCCCAGGCCGACTATGGGCTGGAGGACGTTGCCTACGAGATCCACGTCGAGGCGGCCCGGATCGCGCGGGCTGCGGCGGATGCCTCGGAGGCGTTGGAGCCAGGGAGGCCGCGGTTCGTCGCCGGGTCGCTCGGGCCGACGAACAAGACGGCCTCCATATCCGCGGACGTTGCCGACCCGGCCTCCCGATCCGTCTCCTTCGAAGAGCTGGCCGCGGCCTACGCCGAGGCCGCGCACGGGCTGCTTGTGGGCGGCGTGGACCTGCTGATGGTCGAGACGATCTTCGACGTGCTCAACGCCAAGGCGGCCATCTACGCGATCCAGGGCGTCTTCGCGGAACTTGGCGTCGAGGTGCCGCTCTGGATCTCGGGCACGATCACCGATGCCAGCGGCCGGACCCTCTCGGGGCACACGGTCGAGGCGTTCTGGAACGCCATCCGCCACGCCCGACCGCTGATCGTGGGGCTGAATTGCGCCCTGGGCGCCCGTCAGCTGCGAGCCCACGTCGAAGAGCTCTCCGGCCTGGCCGACACGTTCGTCGCGGCCCACCCCAACGCCGGCCTACCCAACGAGTTCGGCGGGTACGACGAGACGCCCGACGCGATGGCCGCCGTCCTGCACGAGTTCGCGCGAGCAGGGATCGTCAACGTCATCGGCGGCTGCTGCGGAACCGGACCGGCCCACGTGGCTGCTCTGGCGGAAGCGGCGGCCGGCCTGGCGCCGCGGCCCGTTCCCGCCAGACCGGCGGCGCTGCGGCTCGCCGGTCTGGAAGCGCTGAACGTCGGTGAGGGCAGCCTCTTCGTGAACATCGGCGAGCGGACCAACGTGTCCGGTTCTCGCGTTTTCGCCCGCCGGATCGTCGAGGGCGACTTCGATGGCGCGCTGGCGATCGCCCGTCGTCAGGTGGACGCCGGCGCTCAGGCGATCGACGTCAACATGGACGAGGCGCTGCTGGATTCGGAAGCCGCGATGACCCGCTTCCTCAATCTCGTCGCATCTGAACCGGCGATCGCCCGCGTCCCGATCGTCGTCGACTCGTCGAAGTGGTCCGTCATCGAGGCCGGGCTGCGCTGCATCGGCGGCAAACCGATCGTGAACTCGATCTCGCTCAAGGAAGGCGAGGGGCCGTTCCTGGCGCAGGCGCAGCTGGCCCGCCGCTACGGCGCCGCCGTGATTGTGATGGCCTTCGACGAGAAGGGCCANNGACACGGTCGAACGCAAGGTCGAGATCTGCCGGCGCGCCCACGATCTGCTGACCGGCCGGGCCGGATTCCCCCCGGACGAAATCGTCTTCGACCCAAACGTCTTCGCGATCGGGACCGGCATCGAGGAGCACGCCGGGTACGCGGTGGCCTATATCGAGGCGACCCGCCGCATCAAGGCCGAGCTGCCCGGCGTGAGTGTCAGCGGCGGCGTGAGCAACGTCTCGTTCGCGTTTCGAGGCAACGACGTCATCCGCGAGGCGATCCACTCTGTATTCCTGTACCACGCCATCGCGGCGGGCATGGACATCGGCATCGTCAATCCCGGTCAGCTTGCGGTGTACTCGGAGATCCCGGCCGAATTGCTCGAACGGGTAGAGGACGTGGTGTTGAACCGCCGTCCCGATGCCACCGAGCGGCTGCTCGAGATCGCCTCGAAGTACGTGGGCGGAGGCGCCGCCGATCGGACGACCCCGGACCTGGCCTGGCGTGAGCTGCCGGTCTCGGACCGGCTCCGGCACGCGCTGGTGGAGGGGATCGACACATTCGTCGTGGAAGACACCGAGGAAGCCCGTCTCGCCGCCGCCCATCCCATCGACGTCATCGAAGGACCGCTCATGGGCGGCATGGATGCCGTCGGCGACCTGTTCGGGGCCGGCAAGATGTTCCTGCCCCAGGNNCGCGTCATGAAGAAGGCGGTCGCCCACCTGATTCCGTATCTCGAGGCCGAGAAGGCGGAGCGGGGCGATCTGCGGCCACGCGGCAAGATCCTGATGGCCACAGTCAAGGGCGACGTTCACGACATCGGNNTCGGCAAGAACATCGTCGGCGTCGTCTTGCAATGCAACAACTACGAGGTCGTGGACCTGGGCGTGATGGTGCCGGCGACCCGAATCCTCGACGAGGCACGGGCCCGGAACGTCGACGTGATCGGCCTGTCCGGCCTGATCACGCCGTCGCTGGAGGAGATGGCCCACGTGGCGGCGGAGATGGAGCGCGAGGGGTTCCGCGTGCCGTTGCTCATCGGCGGCGCGACCACGTCTCGGGCCCACACCGCGGTCAAGATCGCGCCGCGCTACTCGGCGCCGGTGGTCCACGTGGCCGACGCCTCCCGGGCCGTCGGCGTCGTGTCCGAACTGCTGGGCCCGCGCGGGGCCGTCTATGCGGCGGGAGTGCGCCAGGAGCAGGAGCGGACCCGCGTCGAGCGTGCCGGCCGGCGCGAGCGCGTGGCCAGGGTTTCCGTTGAGGCGGCGCGGGCGAATCGGACGCCGGTCGACTTCAGCAGGATTGCGCCGCGCCCGAACCTGCTGCTCGCCGGACAACCGCACGTTCGGAACTTCGATGTGCAGCTATCGGCACTTGTCGACTGGATCGACTGGACGCCGTTCTTCGCGGCATGGGAACTGCACGGCGCGTTTCCGGCGATCCTCGACGACGCGAAGACCGGCGACTCGGCACGGCCGCTCTACGAGGACGGACGGCGGCTGCTGGATCGGATCGTCGCTGAGAAGTTGCTTCGGGCGCGGGCGGTGATCGGTTTCTGGCCGGCCAATTCGGTCGGTGACGACATCGAGCTGTATGGCGACGAGAGCCGTGGCGAGGTTCTGGCGGTCGTGCATACCCTTCGCCAGCAGATGGAAAAGCCGCCGGGCCGGCCGAACCAGGCCCTGGCCGATTTCCTGGCGCCGCGCTCGCTCGGCGTGGTGGACTACTTCGGCGGGTTTGCGGTCACGGCGGGGATCGGCTCCGCAGAGCTGGCCGCCGGGTTCGAGGCTGCCAACGACGACTACCACGCCATCATGAGCAAGGCCCTTGCCGATCGTCTGGCGGAGGCCATGGCGGAGCGCGTCCACGCTGAGGTTCGCCGAGAGCTGTGGGGCTACGCTCCGGGTGAAGCGCTGGATAAGCGCCAGATGATCGGCGAGGAGTATCAAGGCATCAGACCGGCGCCGGGCTACCCAGCGTGCCCGGACCACACGGAGAAGGCGACTCTCTTCACGCTGCTCGACGCCGAGGCGCGTGTGGGGATCAGCCTGACCGAATCGTTCGCGATGCTCCCGCCGGCGTCGGTCTCCGGCTACTACTTCTGGCGCCCCGAAGCTCACTACTTCGGCGTGGGCCAAATCGGAGGCGACCAGCTCGAGGACTACGCCCGGCGCAAGAACTGGTCGCTCGACGACGCCTCGCGCTGGCTGGCTCCCAACCTGGACGACTAGCAGGCGAAAACGCGGCGAAGGCTTGCCCGAATTGGCCTCCGCCGCCGCCGCGGGCCCGGGTGCGACCGCGGCCCCTCGGCCGCCCGCGCGCGGCCGCTGCCCCTCGGCCTCCTCCGCGGCCGATGGACGCCCGCGCGCGGCCGTTTCCGTCATCTACACGCCGTGGGCGCCGCCGCGCGCCCCGGGCCGCGGGCCGCGTCGCGGAATCTGAAGTCGTTCGCTACTATTCCGCCACAACGAAGGCACCCGAACGGAGAATCCCACCGATGCCGCCCCCGCCGGTCTTCGATACCACCGAGCCGCGGTCTGCAGCCACGCCGTCGGAGCAGGCGGCCACCGGCTTTGCCGCCGTTTCGGAGTCAAGCGCGGCTCACGGCGCGCTCGTAGTTTCGGCCGCGAACACCGCCGCGACTGCCGTCACGCCATCAGCGCCGACCGCTCGCATCCACTGGATCGGCAGCTACGTGGACGACCGTCACCCGGCGGACCTGTACGCAGACATCGTGGCCGGCACTCCCGATCTCGTGGTCGTCGACGCGCGGTATCCCGAGACGTACGCCATCGAGCACCTGCCGGGCGCCATCAGCCTGCCCTGGCGCGACATCGACGAGACCACGACCGCGCATCTGTCTCGCGCCGCCCTGTACGTCGTCTACTGCTGGAATGCCAACTGCCACGCCTCCACCAAGACCGCCCAGCGCCTGGAAGCGCTCGGTTTCAAGGTCAAGGAATTGCACGGCGGCCTGCAGGATTGGAAGAAGCAGGGCTTCCCGACCGAACACGCTTAGGCCGAGCGTCGCGGAAGCCCAATTCCCTTCAGCCCGCCCGCCACGGCGCCACGGCGCCCCATCGCCCCTGCCGGGCGACTTCCGGCGAACGGCCCGCCATATACTTGCGGCTCACGACCCCGCTGCACGAGAGCCGTTTCGCCATGGCCAGGCTACGCCCACGCGCCATAGGTCGCCGGACCCTCTTCAGGGCGGCCTGCACGATCCTCCTTCTGGCTGGCGCGGCGTGGCTCCGCCTGACGGCGATGACGTACGACCGGCCATTCGAATATCACCCCGACGAGTGGCTCATCGTCGAGCCGGCATTGCACATCGCGGCGAGCCACGACCCGAACCCACACACGTTCCTGTATCCGACGCTCCTCACCTACACCGAGACAGCGGTCGTGGAGATCGTCCACCGTGTGACAGGCGCCCCGCTGACCGTTCCGCCCGCCCCCAACCACGGTGGATTGGCGGCCTACAGCGCCGCCGAGGTGGACCCGTCGCAGTACGTGTTCGTGGAGTGGGGCCGGGCGGTCGTCGGGTTCCTCGGCGTCATGACGGCGCTGGTCGTCCTGCTCGCCGGCCTCGCGGCGAAGCGACGGGTCACGCCCATCGAGTCGCAGGGCTCGGCGGAGCGACCCTCGGCGGCGCACGGCGAGCAATTGGCGGCGGCACACGGTGAGCCATTGGTGCCGGGGCAGCCCGAGCCTTCGGCCGAATCCCGGTTTGGCGAACGAGCCTGGCTGGCCGGGCTGGCCGGAGCCGCGTTTATGGCGGTCGCCGTTCTGCCCGTGGTGAACTCTCGCTACCTCACGACGGACGTTCCTTCCGCCTTCTTCTGCGCGGCGGCCCTGGCCGCCAGCCTGGCCTCGATTTCGCGGTCACCGGACCGGACCAGTGATCGTATGCTGATCCTTGCAGGCTTCATGGTCGGCCTCGCGGCATCGTCGAAGTACAACGCCGGTGTAGTGGCGATGGTGCCGGCGCTCGCCTACCTGACCCGCGCCGGGTCGATACGAGGCATCCCGGGCTGGCTCCCGGGCGCCGTGCGCTCGCGCACGCCGTACCTCGTCGGCCTCGCGGCAGTGGTCGGATTCGTCGTGACCACGCCGATGATCATCTTCGACACCGGGGCCGTCGTGTCCGCGATCCAGTACCAGATCACGGTGTACAACGTCGAGGGCCACGTCGGCGCTCAGGGCGACTCACTGCGCTACTACGTCGACTATCTCTGGACCACCGGGTTCGGACCGGTCCTGTCGGTCCTGGCTGTCGCGGGGATCGGCTGGGCGCTGCTTCGCCATCAGGCCGCCGATCTACTACTCGTCGGCTTCGCCCTCGTCTACTTCGCGCTGGTCTCGATCCCGTTCGTGCATTTCGAGCGGAACCTGCTGCCGCTGGTGCCGTTCGTGGCGCTGATGGCAGGGCGTTTCGTTGCAGACGCGGCGCTCGCCCTGCGCGATCTCGTTGCGCGGCGATCCTCCCGGCTGGCCTCGGCCCTCGTCGCCACGCTGCTGGCGCTGCTACTGGTTCAGCCCGCAATGGCGGCCGTCGCGGACGGCCGGACCCGCGGCCTGCCCGACACTCGAGCCACCACCCTAGCGTGGGTGGACGAGCACCTGCCGGCGGGTTCGGCGGTAGTGAGGGAGGCATATACGCCGCAGCTGAGCGCGGACCTGTATCGCCCGGGCTGGGTATGGACCCTTTCCGACCACGACCTCTCCTGGTACCGCTCGCACGGATTCCGCTATGCGGTCGCGAGCAGCTACATGTACGACCGCTATGTGGCCGCCGGTGGTGCCGAAGGGGCCTTCTACGCCAGCCTCTTCGCACAGCCGACTTTGTACCGCCTCTCGCCCTCCGACGACCTGAGCGGACCCACGATCGTGATCCTTGACCTCGGCTCAGGTGGGGCCACCAAGTAGACTTGACGTCGTCAGCAGCGGAGACAGGCATTGAGCGAGGGACGCGTGGCGGCTCGAACGCAACCGATTGACGAAAGGCCGAGCCCGGCCGACGGAGTCGACTCGGTCATCATCCTCGACTTCGGCAGCCAGTACAGCCAGCTGATCGCCCGCCGGGTGCGAGAGTTGAACGTCTACTCGGAACTGCTGCCCTTCGACACTCCATGGAGTGAGATCGCCGCCCGCAAGCCCACCGCCGTGGTTCTCTCCGGCGGACCGTCCAGCGTCTATGAGCCGGGCTCGCCCCACCCCGACCCGGCAATCTGGAGCGGCGGCATCCCGATCCTCGGCATCTGCTACGGCCTGCACCTGATGGCCCAGGCTCTCGGCGGCGAGGTGGTCTCCTTCGAACGCAAGGAGTTCGGGCCGGCCGTCGTCTCGGTGGCCGACGACGATCGACTCTTCGCCGGTCTCGAACCCGAGCAGTCGGTCTGGATGAGCCACGGCGATTCGATCGAACGGCTGCCGGCCGGCTTTCGGCCGACGGCAAGCACGGCGTCAACGCCCTATGCCGCCCTGGCCGACCCGGAGCGCCGCCTGTACGGCATCCAGTTCCACCCCGAAGTCGTCCACACCAAGCGCGGCCGCGAGATCCTGCGCAACTTCGTCGTCGACATCGCAGGTGCCCGCCAGAACTGGACTCCGGCCAACTTCATCGCCTCGAACGTCGAGGAGATCCGGCGCCGCGTCGACGAGCACAGCCGCGCCACAGGCACGGACGGGCGGGTCCTTTGCGCGCTCTCCGGTGGAGTGGATTCCGCCGTAGCCGCCACGCTCGTCCATCGCGCCGTCGGCGACCGGCTGATCTGCGTCCACGTCGACCACGGCATGATGCGCAAGAACGANNATCCGCGTCTTCGAGGAAGAGGCGGCGAAGCTCGGTCAGATCGACTTCCTGACTCAGGGCACGCTCTATCCGGACGTCATCGAATCGGCCACCTCCGTCAACGAGAAGGCGGCCGCGAAGATCAAGACCCATCACAACGTCGGGGGGCTGCCGGACGACATCACATTCCAGCTGATCGAGCCCTTGCGCTATCTATTCAAGGACGAGGTACGGGCGGTTGGAACGGCGCTGGGATTGCCGGCTTCGATGGTCCAGCGCCAGCCATTCCCCGGGCCGGGTCTGGCCATCCGGATCATCGGCGAGGTCACGGCCGAACGGCTGGACACGCTGCGCGAAGCCGACTGGATCGTCATGGACGAGATCAAGGCCGCCGGCTTCTACCGCAGCATCTGGCAGTCGTTCGCCATCCTGACCCCGCTCAGATCAGTCGGTGTCATGGGCGACGGCCGGACGTACGCCAACGTCGTCGCCATTCGGGCAGTCACCTCCGAGGACGCGATGACCGCCGACTGGGCGAAACTTCCGTACGAGCTACTTGGCAAGATGAGCGCACGCATAGTCAACGAGGTTCCGGGCGTGAACCGGGTGGTCTACGACATCAGCTCCAAGCCGCCCGCTACCATCGAGTGGGAATGAGGACAGGCGGAGGGAACGGCCGCTAACAGGGAGGGTCCGACGGTGGGCGACTGGTGGAACCAGCCGATGAGGCGCGAGTCCGGGGATGAGTCGGGCGACTCGGGATCGAGCGCCGGCGGCCGCGGCGCTGCAACGTGCCCGTGGTGCTCGGCCCCTGCCGCGCCGGCGGCCAATCATTGCCCCAGCTGCGGGGCGATCATGGCCCAGCGAGAGTCGCTCGGCGGCCTGGTGATCCCCGGCGTCACCGACGTCGATCCGGGAATGCGCCAGCCCTCGCTGACCGGCTCGCTCCTAGGCACGCAGGCGCGCATGAACGCACTGGGCGCGGTCGGGCACGCGGGCGGGACTCCGGCCAAGCTGGCCACCGCGGCGGCCATCCTCGCCAAGGATTCGATCGGCGGCATGTTCAAACCCGGCACAAATCCGGCTGAGGTCGGCCGGCCGAGCCAGGCCGCTCTCGAAATGGCCGGTCGCTTGAGCTCGTCCGGTCAGAACTCACCCGTTTCGACCGGAGACGATCACGTCGCCGACGCGACGGCCTCGGACGAGCCGGCGTAGAGTCGACTCCACAACGCCGGCGTCCCGGCACGCGCCGCGGGCGGCGCCAGATTCCACGCCACTGGGAGAACGATGCAGAGAGTCTTTGGGGCGCTCGCGATCTTCGGCGGGTGGCTCTGCATCCTGCTCAGCGCCTTCTTCGGGTTGATCGCGAGTCAGTTCCTGGGCCTGAACGCTGTCGAGGGCGACCTGCCGCCTTCCGGGATCTACGGCGTGCCGGCGGTGACGCTCATGTGGGTCGCGCTCGGGACGGCAGTCCTGACGGCTGTACCGGCAGCTGCGGCCATGATCGCGGCCGATCCAAGCAGGCGTCTTTACATTGCGGCGGGGGTCATGGGAGTCGTGGGCCTGGCGCTGCTTCCGGAAGAACTCGGTCGGGCCTATGCGGTGGCCCTTATTCCAGGCGCGGTTCTGCTCGCGGCCGGTGGGTGGCTGACCCACCAGGCGGGCGCGATCGGCACGGCGACCGGGGCGCAAATCCAGGCTCGCGTCGGGCCGACGAAACAGGCCGAACAGGCGGCCGAATCGGCGGCACCGGCGGCACCGGCGGCCGAAACGGCGGACGCCGCAGAGACGACCGAAACCGCGGCCGCCGCGGCTCGCCTGGGGACCGATACGGCGGGCGCGGCGGTCGAAACGGCGGGCGCGGCGTCGGGCATGGCAGCCGACCCGTCGAGCCCGGCGCAAGTATCGGCCAGTTCGTCCGGCACCGAAACCTCCTCCCCCATGCCCGGAAAGCGGGCGAACCGGCGGCCGGCGAAGACCGTGGCGAAAGCCCAGACTGAGACGATCGAATGTCCGTGGTGCTCGGCCAGCGTCACGGCCCCGGTGGAACGATGTCCGAGCTGCGGGGCGGCGCTGATTTCCCCGCCCGAATCCCTGGCGGCTGCCATTCCCGGCATCACGGCGGTCAAGCCCGAGCTGCGCGACTACGCGGCGAGTGTCGCTGCCCGAAAGAAGCGACCCAGTCTTCTGTCGTTGGTTCTGAGCGACCCCGAGAACCGGCTCTTCGCGGGTCCGGTGGAGCCGATCGATTCGGGAGCCTTGCGACCACCGAGCGCCGCGGTCAAAGCCGAGATGGACAGGCTCGACCGTGAGATCGCCGCCGGGTCTCGCGTCGGTGAGGTGGACTCGTTCGCGGCCGAACCAGACGCCCGCGCCGCCGAACCTTCTGCCGCGGCCGAAACGGACGCCGGCACGGCCGAAACGGACGCCGGCACGGCCGAACCAGCCCCGCGAGCCGCCGACGGAAGCCCGCCCACTGACCCTCGCCCGACATCGGAATCCTAGCCGGTGACCACTCCCGAGCCGGGACTACCCGCGCCAGGGCCCTCCTACCTGCGCGGGCTGGAACTCAATCCGGGCGATCAACACCGCGTCGGCATGAGCCGACCACAAACCATCGCCGATGGCTGGTGGGTGGCCCTGCTCTGGTGCGAACGGGACGGCAACCTCGCGAGCTTCCGGGACTTCAGCCCGACAGGTGAGGCGCCCCAGGGCTCTCCGCTGCTCCGCCTCGGACCTGCTCTCGCCGGAACGCTCTCAGGCCTGATCCTGGAGGAGGGCGGACGCCAGCAGCTCCGCCTTCGTCTCGGCCAGCCACCAGCGGACGAGACGAGACCGTGGGAAGCGCCACTCACGGTGCTCGCCGGGTTCCGCTTCGAGCCGGCGCGCGTTGCCACCCTGCGTGACAACGAGCTGGCCCAGACGGTGCTCCGGGCTTTCAGGGACGCGATCCTTCGCCTTGCCGGCTGAGCCCGCATCCACCGATCGCCGCTCGCTTCTCCATCGGTCGTTGTCGCTTTCCGCGCCTGTTTCTGTGCTGCCCCGGCCTCCGTTGGCCGGTCCGGCGATCTGCGTCGCTCGACCGGCGGTTTCGGGCCGGGCCTGTCTGGCGAAAGCGGCCGAGTGGCATTTCGCCGCTGGGCTAGACTCGTCGCATGCGCGACATGTTCGACGACTTTCTTGATGAGCTGCGCCGACGCCAGGCCGAGCAGCGCCGTGCGAGCGGCGAGCCCGGGGCCGAAGACGAATCCGATCCGACAACCGGGGCGGACGCCCAGGCTGACGATCACTCATCGAGCGAGGGCCCAAGGGAGGAAACGCCGGTGAGCTCAAACGAACCCGATTCCAACAATGGCGCCGACCGAGGCGATGAAGGACCGGGCATCTTCCGCGGCGGCGGGTACAGGGGTCCGCGCAGACCGCGATCGGTGGGCTCGGACGGCGATCTGCCGGAGATTCACGTCGGCCGCGGCTGGGTGATCTTCGGGATCTCCGTCCTGGTCGTGTTGATTCTGCTCAGCCTTTTCTTCTCCGTCGGTGTCGGCCTGTGGACCGATGCCATCTGGTACCAGAGCGTCGGTTACGCCAGCGTCTTCTGGACGCAGCTGACCTCTCAGGTCGGCCTCTTCGCATTCGGCGGCCTTGTCGCGTTCGGGATCTTCTGGGTCAACCTCTGGCTTACAGGTCGGCTCATTCCCAAGGGCGAGATGCGGCGGTTCTCTCTCGATGACTTCCTCGATCGGTTCAACGTCGATCGGTACACGGGCGCTTACGGCAACGGACCCTTCGGCGCTGCCCGCCGGCCCGGCTCCGGCCAGACCGATGTAGAGATGCCCGACATTGCCCGCCCAGTCTTCTGGGTCTTGCTGGGCTTGGGCGCTCTCATAGCACTGGGCCTCGGAGGCCTGATGGCCTCCAGCTGGCAGACGGTCCAGCTCTACGCCCACCGCGTGCCATTCGCTCAGAACGACCCGACATTCGGCCTGAACATCGGCTTCTACGTCTTCGAGTTGCCGTTCTATCGGCTGCTCCAGTCATTCGTCAACACCGTCCTCCTGCTGTCGATCGTCATGGTCGGCGTGCGCTATCTCATCGCCGTCATTTCGGGCGCCTCGATGCCGACGGCCGCCCGCACTCACGTTGGCGTACTGATGATGCTGTTCCTGGTGTCGATCGCCGTCGGCTTCCAGCTCGATCGGTACTCGCTCGTCTACGGCGATCAGAGCGGCATCTTCCAGGGCGTCAGCTACACCGACGCCAACGCCAGGTTCCTGGCCATCAACGTCATGACCGTCCTGGCCGCCTTTGCCGGGACGCTCTTCCTGCTCTTCTGCGTGACCCGTTGGTGGGTCCCGCTGACGCTGACCGTCGTTGTGTGGATGGGCGCATATGTGGCCCTCGACTTCGCCTATCCGCTCATCACTCAGCGCATCGCCGTCGATCCGAACCAGCAAGGCCAGGAGACGCCGTACATCCAGAACAACATCGACATGACGCGGTTGGGCTTCAACCTGGATGGCTGGACGACCTCGGCGTACCAGCCCGGCACGTCGATAAGCCAGTCGTCGCTTGCCAATGAGCAATCCACGATCCAGAACCTGCGCCTGTGGGATTACCGGCCGCTCCAGCCGACCCTGGGCAACATGCAGCTCATCCGCAACTACTACAGCTTCGGCGACGTGGACACGGATCGGTACGTGTTCACAGACGCGGCTGCCTGTACCCCCAATCCCGCTCCCTGCGTGCGCCAGGTGATGCTAGCCGGCAGAGAGCTGGATCCATCGAAGGTCGCGGACCTCAACAACGGGAACTCGAGCTGGGTCAACCAGCATCTGGTCTATACGCACGGCATCGGGCTGGCGATGCTGCCGGTCAACGAAGTGGTTCGCAGCAGCACCGGCCAGAGCGCAAACCCGCTCCTGGTGATCCAGAACGTGCCGCCGGTCTCGTCGCCGGGAGCGCCGGTCGTTACCCAGCCGCGCATCTACTTCGGCACCCAGACAACCGCGGACTACGTGATCGTGGGCGGGGGAACCCAGGAGTTCGACTATCCATCGGCCACGACCACGGGCGACGCGTACAACAGCTGGACGGGCACGACCGGCATCAAGCTGGACACCGCCCTGACCAAGCTGCTTTTCGCCGCTCGATTTGGTGACCTCAACTTGCTCATCAGCAACCAGGTGAGCGGCAACAGCCAGCTTCTGATGAGGCGCTCAATCCAGGAGCGCGTCCAGGAAATCGCGCCGTACCTTCGGTACGACAAGGATCCGTATCTGGTCGTGACCTCGAGCGGGCGCCTCGTCTACATGCTCGATGCCTATACGACTACGGCCGCCCTGCCGGACGCCAACAACTACGACCCGAGCAGTGATCCGACCGGCAGCGGCGTCGCGGGCGACCCCTTCAACTACATCCGCAACAGCGTCAAAGTGGTTATGGACGCCTACGACGGCACCATGAGCTTCTACGTGGCGGATCCGACCGACCCGATCATCCAGGCCTGGGAGGGCGTCTTCCCGACGGTCTACCAACCGCTCACCGACATGCCCTCGGATCTTCAAGCGCATCTGCGCTATCCCGAAGATCTCTTCGACACCCAGACGACCCAGTTCGAGAAGTACCACGTCACCGACCCGGGCGTCTTCTACCAGGGCAACGACGTGTGGCAGGTCGCTCGCAATTCGGGCACCAGCACCGGCAACGGTCCGCAGCAACTGGGGCTCGAGGCCTACTACGTCGAAATGCAGGCGCCGGGTCAGACTGACGTCAGCAACTCCGAGTTTCTTCTTCTTCAACCGATGGTTCCGTCCGGCCGGCCAAACATGATCTCGTGGGTGGCCGCTCACAACGACCCGGCATCGTATGGCAAGGTCAGCGTCTACGACTTCCCGCGCGATTCCACGATCTACGGGCCGGCGCAGATGAGCGCCCTGATTCTCCAGAACCCGGTCGTCAGTCAGCAGGTAACACTGTGGTCGCAGCAGGGCAGCACCGTAACTATGGGCAACCTGCTGGTCGTGCCGCTCCAGGATTCGATTCTCTATGTACAGCCGGTCTACATGTCGTCGAACACGAATCCACTTCCTGTGTTGCAGAAAGTGATAGTCGCGACGCCCGCCCAGATCGTCTGGGGTGACACGCTGCAAGCGGCGTTGACGGCGCTCGTCAGCGGAGGCGGCCAGGCTCCTGGTGGTTCGCCGGCACCGGGGTCAAGCCCCGGCGCCACGCCAAGCCCCGGAGTGACCTCGACGCCAGCAGGCTCACCGACTCCGGGCCCGAGCGTCACGCTGAGCGGGACGGCCCAGCAGCTGATCGCCCAGGCCAACCAGCACTATCTGGCGGCTCAACAAGCCCTGAACAACCACGATCTGGGCACCTATCAGAAGGAAATGGACATCGTCGGCCAGATCCTCACCCAGCTCCAGAACGTGTTGGGCACGCCCGTGCCATGAGAGCGCTGACCGAGTGATCGAACCGGCGGAACGACCGCTGACGCGCCATCCGCGCCGCGCCGACCGCCTGGCGCGGGCTCTGTCGTTCGGCCTGACGGGCGGCGAGGCTCCGATAGTGGCGCTGGCCGGATTCCTGCTGCGAGGCGGGATCGTCCTGCTGGCGCTGCCCGCCGTCATCTTGCCGTCGGTCATCGGCGTCGCCGGCGCTACTGGAGTCGACGCCATCTCGATCGCAGGCCAGCCAACGCCCTGGCTGGCGGAACTGATCGCGCTGGCAATCCTCGGGGCGATCGGTTGGCTGGTCGTGGCGGGTCTGGTCGGATCGGTCGTCGACGTCTGGATGATCGAGATGACGATGGAACCGGGCCTCGACCGGCCGCGTCATCGCCTTCCGCTGCCGCCCCTCTCAGTCGTGTTGCGGCTCCTTGCGATCCGGATGATCTGCCTCGTGCCGCTTGCGGTCGCGCTCGGCTGGGCCGCTACGCGCATCTTCAGTGCCGCCTACGACGAGCTCACGACGCCGAGCAGTCTGGCCACGCCACTCCCGTTGAGAGTGGTATTCGCCGCCGCCGACGCGGTGGCCATCGTGACACTGGTCTGGCTCGCGACAGAGACGATCGCCGCGATCGCTGTGCGGCGCCAGGTTCTGGCAGGGCGCGGCATCTGGTGGTCGCTGGTCGGCACTGCCGCGCAGATCGTGCGCCGGCCGATCTCGACTCTGCTGACCTTAGTCGTCTCGTATGCCACCAGCGCTGTCGCGATCGGCCTGGCGATGGTCGGGACATCGACCGCCTTCGATTGGTGCCGGATCGCCGCCAGAAACGAGGAGCCTGTCGCGATCAAGCTGGGCATTGCCCAATTCAGCACGACGCGGGACTTCCGGCCGGTCGTATTCGCCCTTGCGGCGGTGGCTCTGGCCGTGGCCTGGGCGGCGGCGCTGGCCATCTCCGCCGTCGCCGCGGCATGGCGGAGTGCCTCGTTCACCGGTGAAGTCGTCGACGCCCTCGCCGCCCGTGCCGAGCCAGCCGGCGGGGCGGCACAGCAGCGCGGGTTGGGACTTTCGGGCGCGCTGGGAGAGAGATCGGGGGATTGACCCGACCGGCGACGGAGCGGGAACCTCACCTTCCGCGGGGCATGTCTGTTCGGCCCCGAATCGGAGGGTTCGGATGGTCGAGCGCACGGTCTGCGATAGCTGTTCAGCCCCCACTACGCCCGGCTACGCCTTCTGCCCCAGTTGCGGTGCTGCCGTGACGACTACGACGCCTGCGGTGAAGGTGACTCTGCCGGAGCCGGCGGGAGAAGAGACGGCGGAGCCGGTGGCGGCCGAAGGCGCGGCCGAGGCGCCGGCGGAGCCGACGGCCGAGGCGCCGGCGGAGCCGACGGCCGAGCCGACGGCCGAGCCGAC
>PMBR01000079.1 GCA_003152995.1 Chloroflexota bacterium
AACATCTCGCGCATCTCCACGACCTGACCGAGAGCGAGACGGATTACATAGACGGGCAGGACGACGAGAAGGACAGCCCACCAGCCGATTCCCGGCTGCTGGTAGACCTGCGCCATGAGCCAAGCGAGCGGAATGGTGGCAATGCCGCCTATTGCGTATTGACCCAGATCCCCCAGCACATCGAGCGAAACTTGCTCTCCACGGCGTGCAGCAACGCTGACCGCGGTCAGGGCCATATTCCCAAAGAGCAGGACAAGCCCGCCCGCTAGAACGGCCCCGAGGCTCAGGATCGGCAGGCTCGATGTCTGGGGCAAGGCGTGCGTCACTAGGGCCCCAACGATCGCCGGCACCGCGAGCCCTATGTGGTTGGCGGCAACCCCGTACCACGGAATGCCGCCTTTGATCTCTCGCCATTCCGTCACGCCGATGGTTGCCACGATCGCAGCCGCAGCGGGCCCGCCCAAGTACATGACGGCGACGAGCGGCGCGATCGACACGTTGACGACCGTACCTCTGGCCATCGTCACAGGAAGCGCTGATGCGACCAGGGTCACGACGATCCAGAATGCCAGCCCGAGGGGAACATCAAGGTTCGGAGCCGGCACAACCCCAAGGCGAATCGGTTCAGCGACAGGCATGACAACGCTCGTGACCAGGATCACGAGGATCCCAACGGTCACGAGCGTTGTCAGATACGACTTGAGGGCTCTAGACATCCAATCTCAGGCTGACGGGCTGCCAGCGATGCTAGCCGTCACCGTACCAGCCTGGTATAGGACTCGTGTACTCAGAACCCTTTCAATGATGCGCCGCCAGCCATCAGGACGGCGGCGATCGAGGCCATGGTCGCGAGGAGTCGGAGCAGACTAGTCTTCATTTCAACAAGACCATTGCTCGTCGTCCTTACCAGGGCTTCGTGCCGAACTCGGGACCCATCGTGTGCCCTCCAATGGGTTTCCGTGCCCCCGCGAAATCACGAAAACCGACCTAACTGGTTGGTCGGTCGGTTGCACTAGTCGCTCCGCCTCCCCCCTAAGTGCCCATTTCAGGNNGGAGGCATCAGCGCGTCCGCTAGTTAACTTTGCTTCCTAGTACCGCGGTACTAGGTCGCAGCCGGACTTTAAGCCGCGGTCCGAACGAGGGTCAATACCGAAGCTTCCCTATCCCGCCTCAAAGGTCCTCGATCGACGGGGGATCCAGCCCGAGATCGCGCTGAACGGTCTCGTAGTGCTCGTACTGGTCCGCCGCCGCGGCGTGCGCCCCTGCGAGCCGGTACAGCTTTATGACCGTACGCTCGACTTCATCGAGTTCGGGGTCGACCTCCAAAGCGCGTTGGGCCAAGCGGATAGCCCGGTCGACGCGTCCCACGTCGGAGTCCGAATCAATGGCGCGCTCGACCACCTCGAGGTACCGTGCGTGCAAGTGGTCCCGGACAGGTACCGCCCACTCCTCATATGTGAAGTCGAGGGCAAACCGACCGACATACTGCTCAGACAAACGGTCTGCATCACTCGGGGTCGCACGTGTCCCGAGCGACGCGATCAGACGCCGCACGATCTGGCTTCGGCTATCGACAAGCTCTGGGTCGAGCCAAAGGATGTCTGGATCATGGTGCAGGTATCCCGGCGATAGATCATCGGAGTAGGTCGGCTCGAAGACTCGCCGAAGGAAGTACACGGTCTGATGCAGGGAGTTGGCCGCTTGCGCCGGATCCTGATCGGGCCAAAGAGCATCCAACACTCGGTCTCGAGTCGCCGACATTCGCGGCTGCGCCAGGAGGACGGCGAGCAACGCCAAGGCCTTGCGTCGTATCGAAGTGCCCGGCAGGGTTCTTTCGCCGATCCGGATCTCGATCCTTCCAAGGTCCTCGACGAAGACTTTCGGGGCAACCCGGCGTGCCAGAGCACGCCCGAGGTCTGGGTTCCTGTGCTCTCCATTCAATTCCCGGGAGAGGCGGCGCAGAGGTTCGACGTCGCTCCGATCTCCGATCTCTTCGATCAGTCGAGCCGCAGCAGCTCTCGCCGCCCTGTCTTGGTCCGCGAGGGCGCGTCGGAGAGATCCAAGCCATCGACTAGGTCGAGACGCCGCCTCCGCGGTGAGGACCGAAACGGCGTCGCCACTCAGCCCCGAGATTCGAGGTATCAGAGCCTCAGCGTAGACCGACAGCAATGCTGGATCGGATCGATGGAGGCTGAGGACCGCATTCGAGATGTCCGTCGAGGCAAGTGACTTGAGCAGCGACGCAGCCGCAATCGCTGATCCAGCGTGCTGTGAGCGCGCGAGATCACCAGCGGCTTCGACCAAGGAGGGATCGGCCCGTCCGATGGCAGCAGACTCGGCGAAGCCGATACTGATCAGTCGACGTAGCTGAAACCCCGGGTACCCCGTCAGGACGTTCGCTGGTATCGCGCGCATCAGTTTCAGCCCGCCGTGGGCATCACCCCGTCTCACGAGGTTTTCTGCCGCAACTAAGTCTGCATAGAACTTGATGCTGTCATTGGGCTGGTCGAGGAGCCGAAGGTCGTCGAGCAGGGCGGCGCATCGATCGGAGTCTCGATAAGTCCCGATGACGTCCGCCGCTTCGACGAGGCTCTCGAACCTAGAAGGCTCGTCGCGCTCCGCAAGCGTGGCGTCCAGCAATCGAGAAGCTTCCGACCACTCCCCGAGGTGNNGACGTCTCGAGCAGGGCAAGCGCAGCGCGTCCAGCCTCACCGGCACTTCGAGCATCCCCGCGCGCACGAGACACCCATGCGCGATTCAGGCAGACAATGCCAGCATAGTGAGGTTGTCCGTGCTCCTCCATTTTGCGCGAGATGTCGCGAAGGTGCGTTGACGTCGACTCAAGATCACCATCCGTCGACGTCCGAGCCACCTCGATGAGGATCCTGGCTAGCGTCGCCGACTCGCTCTCAGGCGCGGTTTGTATGAGATCAACGGCCCATCGAACAGCGTCCTCGTATTCGGCCGCCCCATATGCGACGTTCATCAGTGTTGCCGAGGCGACTGCTAGAGCGACGCTCGTGTCACCGGCATGCACTCGCGCAAAGGCCCTCTCTCCCGCGGCGGTCGCACCCAGTAACTCACCCGTGCGGATCATGCGGTGAGCCACGATCACGTCGTGCCAGGCGCC
>PMBR01000073.1 GCA_003152995.1 Chloroflexota bacterium
CACGCCTGGTGCCGCCACGCGGCCGCCACGCCTGGGGCCGCTACGCCTGGGGCCGCTACGCCTCGTGCCGCTACGCCTGGGGCCGCTACGCCTCGTGCCGCTACGCCTGGGGCCGCTACGCGGCCGCCACGTCCGGCGCCGGATCAGCGGCGCTGGAAGGGGCCGTCGCGACGATTGCCTTCGACAGTGCCGCGCCGGGGGATTTCCGGGACCAACCCCTCACGGACGGCTCGAGCGGCGAGCTCGGCCCTGTTCTGCGCGTGAAGCTTCTCGACGATGTTCTTGAGGTGGAACTTCACCGTGTTCTCGCTGATCCCCAACTCGACCGCGATCTCGCGGTTCCGGAGACCCTCGGTGACAAGGCGGAGCACTCCAACCTCGCGTTCGGTTAGCCTCTGGGAGCGGGACGCGGCGCCGTGGCCGGGCGAGAGCAGGAACTCGTCGATTATTCGGGCGGCGGTTCCGGGCGTGATAGCCGGCTCTCCGCGGGCTACTCCTTCGAGCATCGAGCGGAGCTGAGGTGCCTCGAGGTTCTTCAGCAGATAGCCCTGTGCTCCGGCCTTTATCGCTCGGAAGAGATCGGCCTCGTCCTCGCTGACCGTGAGCATCACGATGGCGACCTCGGGGTGGCGCGCCTTGATTTCGGCCGTCGCTTCGAGGCCGGAGACGTTGGGCATCCTGACGTCCATCAGAACGACGTCGGGTGCGGTGCTGTCGACGAGATCGATCGCCTGAGCGCCGTCGGAAGCCTGGCCCACGACCTCATGACCCCAGGCCAGCAGCAGCGATGCGACTCCGTCGCGGAATAGCGCGTGATCGTCCACCAAGAGTGTTCGCATGTGCTCAGTCTGCCTCCAAGTGGGTGGGTGCAGGCGATTGGACCGCCTGGTGCCCCGCCGGAATGGGTGTCGCTTCATCAATTGGTCCGAAGGGTCGGCGATCGCGTCCACCACGAACCACGGCGACGGGCACACGCAGTTCGACGGTCGACCCCGAACCCGGCTGGCTCCGCCACACGATCCGCCCGCCGACCGCTTCGGCTCGCTCTCGCATCCCTGCCAACCCGAAATGAGGCCACTTCTCCGGTCCCGACCCGGCCTTTTCCGAGTCGAAGCCAACCCCGTCGTCGGATATGCGGAGCACGACTTCGGATCCGTCACGTGCGAGGGCGACCGTGACCCGCTGGGCGCGGGCATGCTTTCGCACGTTGGTCAACGCTTCGCGGGCGACGCCGAATACCTCGGTCTGGACTTCCGCGGAGAGCGGCGCGCGATTGGCCTCGGCAGTTGCTTCGAATCGAACGGCAAGCTTGGACGATTCCGCGTATCGCGCCGCGTACTCCTCGAGTGCGGACGAGAGACCGCGCTCCGGCAATACCGGTGGCGACAGACTGAGGATCGCCTCGCGAACGTCCACATAGACCGAGCGCGCTGCCGCCGACAGCTCTCCGAGCTGCTTACGGGCCTCGGCGACCCTGCCGTCGACCAGCATCTCGTCAACGGCCTGGGACTTGGTGCTGACGTAGGCGAGGACCTGGGCCAGGCCGTCGTGCATCTCGCGGGCGATCCGTTCGCGCTCGCCCTGGATTGCGAGGATGCGCAGCTCGTCGCGCAGCCGAGCCGCCTCGAGGGCCAGGTTCACCTGGGTGGCCAGCGCCGAAAGCGTGTCGACGTCCGAGTCCGAGAAGCGTCGCGGCCGGGCCGTAACCAGGCTGAGCGTCCCGATTCGGGCCTCCCCGTGGCCGATTGGGACCTCCAACCTCACGGAATAGCCAGGTGCCACGTAGCGAGCCACTTCCCCGCCGGAGCCGAGAGACGGGGCCTTCCCTGAGGCCGATCCCTCGGTCATCGGCGTTTCTCCGGCCAGAACGCCAGGCGCGGCGCTGGCGGCCCGCAGCCTCAACTCGTCCTCCGGACCGCACAGGACCAGCAGGGCACCATCGACGCCGAGCAGACGCCGGGCATGTTCGACGATGGCGGCCAGGGTCTCGTCGGGGTCGGCCTGCCCGGAAACCGCGAGGCTGACGTCGTACACGGCGCGCAGGGCGGCGTTGCGGTACTTCAGCGCCTCGTGACGTTCGAACAGGTCGCCGGTAAGCCGATCGATCAGCCGGAACGCGTACCAGGCGGCGACGATCGCAACGATGGCCACGACGCCCAGGACGAAGAAGGTGTCGAGCGGAAAGGGCAACACCGTGTCGAGAAGCGAGTCGCTGAGCGCCTCCACGACGCCGACGAGGAGGATCGCACCGAAGACGACGGCCCAGCGGCGGCGAGGGTACATCCGGCCTCCAGGCTCGTGGATGGTCCGCCGGTTCGCGACCGGGACGATCGGACCCACCCGTTCGGGCGGCAATATGCGCCGGACTGCGCATGCTTGTCATCGTCTCGGCCGCTTGTCCTGCCGGGCGGCACAGCCGCGGGCCGGCTAGCCCAGGGCGCCCCGCCCCAATGCCACCGGCTACACAGAACCGGCGGTCCGCCCGGATCGGCTGTGCTTGATCTGTAGACTTGGGCTCAGGCGGCGTTGCGCTGCGAGTCCGAAGCCTCTCCCTCTTCCTCTGGCAGGCGCCAGCGGTTCACGAGGCGGCGGAGCTTGTCGGACATCTCGGTCAGGCTGCCGGCGGACGCCACCACGCCCATGGCCTGGTCGCTCAGCGCGTGTGTGGCCGCCGAGACCTGTTCGGCCGAGGCCGAGTTCTCCTCGCTGATCGCGGCGATGGATTCGACCGCGTCGTTTACGCGGACGGCGCTGGCGTTCATCGAGCGGGCGGCTTCGTTCGTCGACTGCGCGATGGCGGCGATCGTGTCCGAGGCGGACACGACATTGCCCGAAGCCGCCTCCATGGCCTCGACCGCGGCAGTGATTCGGGCGACCGACGCGTTTGACGCGGCTACGGCCATTGCGATCTCGTCGAGGGCGGACCCCGATCGCTCGGCCAGCGCCGTGCCGGACTCGACTTCGGTGGCCCCTACCTGCATGGCCGCCACTGCCTGTGCGGTCCCCTTCTGGACTTCGGCGATGAGGGCGGCAATTTCCTTGGTCGCGGCGCGGGAGCGCTCGGCGAGCTTGCGAACCTCATCCGCGACGACGGCGAATCCCCTGCCCTGTTCTCCGGCTCGCGCCGCCTCGATGGCGGCGTTTAGGGCGAGCAGGTTCGTCTGGTCGGCGATTTCGTCGATCGTCTCCACGATCGCGCCGATCTGCGTTCCTTTCGCCCCGAGATTGGTGACCACGGTTGCGCCCGTGTTCACTGCCTTCTTGATGCGAGCCATCCCCGAAGCGGTCTCGCGAACGGCGGCGGCGCCCTTGTCGGCGGCCTTGCCGGCGGCCGCGCCGGCCGCGTTGACTTGCTCGGACGCGGTGGAGGCTTCCCTGATCGCCATCGCCATCTGACCGATGGCGTCGGCTTGAGCATCCACGCTCGAGGCCGTCTGGGCGGCGCCGGAACCGACCTGCTCGATGACCTTGCCCAGTTCGGTCATCGCCGCGCTGGTATCGGTAGAGGCGCGGGCCTGGTCGGCAGCGCCCGCTGCCACCTGGCCGATGGTCTGGGCAATTTCGCCCGCACTGGCCTCGGACTGGGCCGCCGCGTCGTTCACTCTTGCCGCCGTCTCGGCTACGCTGGCCGCGGCCTTGTTCAGTTCGGTGATCAGCTTGCGCAGCCGCTGGATCATGTACTTGAAGGCCTGCGCCAGCCCATCCTGCTCAGAGCGAGTGGTCACCTCACGGGTGAGGTCTCCGGCCGCAACCCGGTCGGCCAGGGACGCAAGCTCCTCCATGTACTGGCGAATCCCGCCGAAGGCCTCGACGAGCCGACCCAGTTCGCCGCTCGCCGTCGCCATCTGTCCGTCACGTTCACTGAGGTCGCCAACGGCCACATGAGACGCGGCCTCGATCACGACTTCGACCGGCCTCGTCACGGACCGCGCGACCGCCACGGAGATGGCAGCGGCGCCGAGCAGCATCACGGGCGTCAGCGGGCTGGGATGGCCGCCGGCTACGTCGAGGGCACCCACGATCGCCACCGGTGCCGTCGAGGTCAGGACCAATCGAGTTCGAATCGTCCAGTTGCGCGGGCGGCTGGGTCGGAAGTCCTGGCGGCGCGGCACGCCGATCTCACCACGGAGGATTCGGCCCGGCACGGCGGCTGCGTTCCCTACGGCGCCGGCGACCGCCGACCCGATCCCGCTCGCGCTCATCTGTCCCACTCCGTCGCAATGCCCGAAAGCCACTCGGGTCGCATCGTGCAGGCCTGCCGGCTCGTTCGTCGGGCGACCTCAACTGAACACCTGGTCTCGGTCCGGAAGCATGTGTCGTCGTTCATCGCACTTTCGACCGCGAAGAGCCCCAACGAATCGTTCGGCTCGTCGGGCACGCACAGAGGCGAGAGCCTAGGGACCTTCCACGAGGGTATCGGTCGCTTCGGGGGTGAATTCGTACGTAGAACTACGTAATCCGCCGGCGGTAGGCACGCCGCCGGGCAGATGAGGGCCGGCGAACTGGTTTCCCCCGGCCCGCAAGGACGTCGGCGCCGGCATCGGGTCTGCAAGCCGGCCGCCGAAGAATGTGTCGTAGCGACCGATCAGATCCGTTGACGGCCGAGGCGGCCACGGAGATAGTCGTAGCGACATGATCGCCACGAGCAGATCCGATCCGAACCAGACCCCGAGCGCCGCGAACGACGAACTCGGCCTCACGGCCGAGCAGGCCGCGCGGCGCGTAGCCCGCCTCTTTCCGGAGGTGTTTCGGCGGTACCACTGGGCTCAGCGGGTCCGGGGCGCCGATCTGCCCGTCACACGCCGCGCGCTGGAGGTGCTGCAGCATCTTTCGTCGAGCGGTCCGCTGACGGTCGGCGAACAGGCCGAACACATGGGCCTGCGACGCAACTCCGCCTCGGAGTTGCTGGCCCGACTTGAAGCCAAGGGGCTCGTCGCCCGGATCCGCGACGAGCGCGACGAGCGCCGCGTTCTCGTCTGGTTGACAGACGCCGGCCGCGACGTCGTCTCTCGGGTCGGCCAGGTGCTGGCCCCCGACCTGATAGCCGAAACCATGGCGAACCTATCGCCGGCGGAGAGGGCGATCGTCGTCCGCGGCTTCGAACTGCTCGCCGCCGCCGGCTCATCCCCCACCGATTCGAGCGCCTCCGGACGCACGAAACAGACCGAAAGGACGCCCCGATGACAATGGTCGCCAATTGCGAGTCCTGCGGCATGCCGCTTGCCGGTGCCGAGGACCACGCCCTGGCCAACGCTGAGATCCCGTACTGCAGCTACTGCGCCCCGGAAGGCAAGCTGCCGCCTCTCGACGAACGCCTGGAGCGCTTCACCCAATGGACGATGCGCCAGGAGGGCCTCGACTACCATGCGGCCCGCGAGAAGGCGGTCGCCTACATGAAGACCATGCCCGCCTGGAAGGACGCCTTCTAGCCCCGTCCCGCCAGTAGTCCCCGGGCGAGGCGCCTGCCATTGCGGCTCCTACCGTCGGCGGCGCCTCGCCGGTATCATCGAACCCGCCGGCGGCGCATCTCTCGTCCGCCGAGCCGGTCGAAGCAGGGCAGGAGGTCGAGTCATGCCGCATATGGAAATCCTCGGTTGGATCGTCGTCGGATTCCTGGCCGGGGCGCTTTCCAGCGGCGTCGTGAAGGGAGGCGGACCCCAGGGCTGCCTCGGCAACACGATGATCGGCATCCTCGGCGGAGTCCTGGGCGGCTGGTTTGCCACCGAAGAGTTGCACATGGGCAGCACGAGTGGCTTCCTCGGCGCTCTTCTGGTTGCCTTCTTTGGCGCCACCGTGATCCGCCTGATCCTCAATGCCCTGGAGGGCAACGATCGGCCCGGTCGCCGCGGTTAGCGCTCCTGGCGCGCCCCGGGAGCCGCCCCGGGCCGTCCTACCCCATCGAGCGGGACAGTTTCGACGCAATCAGCGCCTCTATGGCCGGTAGCGGTAGGATGCCTCCACGAAATCTGCCCACGGGGAGAGCTGCCACCTCGGGGCATGCATTGCGACGACCGGACGGGCCCCGAAGGAGGGCGACGATGACGACGACACCCGAGAACGCCACTGCCAGCAGTGGAGAGAAGTCCGCGGCAGCAGCGCCGGCAACGCCGGCGGCGCCGGCAGCACCAGCCCAGACCGCCGCACCAAAAGCCGATCGGCCGTACTCGCCGGGCCTCGAGGGCGTGATCGCCGCGGAAACCGCCGTCGGATTCGTCGACGGCGCGAATGGCCGGCTGCTGTATCGCGGCTATCCCATCGGCCAGCTCGTCGAGAGAGGCACCTATGGTCGAGTCGCCGAGCTGCTCTGGACCGGTGAGTGGCGCAAGTCAGCGCGCCTGGTCCCGGCTCCGGTACCGGAGCCCGTCATGTGCGCCCTGTACGAGCTGCCATCGCACACCCACCCGATGGACGCGCTGCGCACTGCCGTCTCCGTCTGGGGCGCATGGCGCCGGCCGCACTGGCCGCCAACGGTCGACCAGGCCCGGGAACTGACCGCATTCGCGCCCTCGGCGCTGGCCGCTTTCCATCGCCTCCGCAAGGGCCTCGAGCCGGTCGCGCCGAACCCGAAACTCTCTCTGGCGGGCGGCTTCCTGCAGCAGCTGACCGGCGAGGATCCCGATCCTGCCAACGCCCGAGCGCTCGACGCCTACTTCATCGTGGGCGCGGAGCACGGATTGAATGCCTCCACCTTCACCTGCCGCGTAATCATCTCAACCCGATCTGACATCGCCAGCGCGATCTGCGGCGCTATCGGAGCGCTCAAGGGCCCGCTCCACGGCGGGGCCCCGGCCGAGGTCGTGAGCCAGCTGCACGAGATCGGCTCGCCCGATCACGCCGAGAAGTGGGTCCGCGAGGCCATCGAACGCGGCGACCGGATCATGGGCTTCGGGCACCGCGTCTACCGCGCCTACGATCCCCGCGCCGCCGCCCTGCGCAAGGTCGCCGAAGGTATGGCCGACATGGCGGCATGGCTGGACGTGGCGGTCAAGGTCGAGGACGTGGTCCTGCGAGTCTTCGGCGAGCTGAAGCCGGATCGTGTCATCAAGACCAACGTCGAGTACTACGCCGCTGCCGTGCTACAGGGCGTCGGCCTGCCGCCGGACCTCTTCCCGCCGACCTTCGCCCTGGCTCGTATGGCCGGCTGGAGCGCCCACGCCATCGAACAGGCGTCGGCCGACAAGTTGATCAGACCGGACGCTCGATACGTCGGACCGGCCGAGATGGACGTTCCGGTGTTCGGCCGCTAGACGCGTTGCCAGGCCTCTCGGCCTGGTCGTCGCCGGACGCGGATCGGGTCTCGGCCGCGATCTCAGCCCGACTTGGCGATCGTCCCCCGCCCCGGGGTTCGGCCGTCAGTCGGCCT
>PMBR01000017.1 GCA_003152995.1 Chloroflexota bacterium
CCGGCCGCGCGATCGTGATCTCGTGGGCACGCTGAGGGATGCTGGTTCAAATGGGGGGCCAACGGCAGCACCCGCACGTCGCACTCTCGACGTGCTCGTCGCCGACTTCATGGCCACCCTCGGAGAAGATCCATCCGACCAGATGAGGATCGAGACGCTGGCTCTGCTAGGGGCGGCCGCCCGCCCGCAAGCCATCGACACGCTTCTCGATCACCTCGGTGATAGCCAGATCAGCGATGGCATCAACGTTCACCAGGCCGCAGCCAGCGCCCTCGCCGACCTGGCTCGTCATCATCCCCAGTTCACCCCGGAGCAGATCAACAGGCTCGGCGGACTACTCGACGGAGAGAAGTCTGAGGTTGACGGTCAGGCACGGCACAGCCTCGAAGAGGCTTTTGCCAACGCGTCAATCGGCGACCAATCTTTCGTAGTGCTGAAAGACCTACTGGGCGGCTACGCGTTCGGCGATCCCGACGCACTCTTCGCGCCAGCCCAGAAGGTCAAGCTGAGTCGAGCCATCAGCCTCTACAAGAATGAGCAGAGCCGCGGCGAAGCTGGGTGGCCAGGTCTCATCCAGCAGCTCGACATCGCCTCGGAACAGCTGATGCGGGCCGCCTACCTCGTCTTTGGCGACAGCGACAAGATGAAGGCGATGATTCTCGAGGAGGAACTAAACAAGCCTGATCTCGGGTCGCTAATCACGGCGCTTCAGGGGAATCTCAAGAGCGCCCAGTCGCACCTTCAGATCCTGCACGACCTGCGCTCCAAGAACACTGAATACTCACACCCGGGCCAGAAGCCGACCCGAGAAGACGTGGCTCAAGCCGAGCTTCACTTCCGCGAAGGCGCAAAGGTCCTTGTCGGCGAGCTCAAGCAGGCATCCGCCACGCATACCAAGTGAGGGAGCTGGTTTCGATGCGAAGGCGAGTGTCTGAGAGGATCCCGAGTGCCTCGAGAAACTCCTTCCGGGCCGCGCGGTAGGTCGCCATGGCGGCGACAAGCTTGTGGCGGTGGGTTTCGTCTGCGGCGTCAGCCACCGTGACGCTTCTTGGTCAGATCCCGCGCCTCGCTGATCGTCGAGCAAGTGAGGAGTAGGTCGATATCGGCGCGAGTCCAGGCGGCGCCGTAGATGTCTCCCGTTCGAACGTCGTGGTCCGGCCGGATCGCGGGGCCGAGGGTCGTTAGGAAATGTGGCCTCTCGCCTGCTGTGCTCGGTGCGCCCGGGATGTGCTCGCCCAGGTCGATCACCACTTCGGAACTCTCGATGTGGTGGATCGACTGGAGCTTGCCCCAGTAACGGAAGCCTATGTAGTTGGGCACTTCCTTCGGATACGCCCCACCGATCGCCGGAAAGAAGTAGCGGCCGAGGCGTTCGACGATCTCGATCGGCCCGATCTTCCAGTTGTCATTGAACGGACGCTGAGCGAGGGCGGGGATGTAGACGAGGTTGGAATGAGTGTCCCGCATGTCGGCGACCCCTCTGAGGTAGGTGGTGAGTTCGGCGATGACCGGGCGAGCCTCGCGGTGGCCGATCTTGCTGGCGTGCTCCGCAAGCCTCACAACGTCTGACCAACCCAGGACGCAGGCTCGCGTCGGGTCGGTTGGAGTCCAATCTGCAATCTGGTGTCGGACGATTTCCTCGGCGCCGTTTTGGGTCAGGATGACGATCCAGCGCGATGGTCGAGCCATTGCATCGAGGCGCTCTTCGTAGCGGTGGAGCTGACTAGCGGACGGCGGCGCCCAGCCGCGCTTTGCCTCGACTATGACGTGGACGTGCTCGGTGAGGACCTCAATGTCAGTGAAACCGCCATCGTCGGTGCCGTATTCCTGAAGGTTGATCGCTGGAGATGGATCGACCGGAACGTCGCCGGCGACGCGCTCGAGGAACCCGTGGAGCAGAGCGTCTGACCGCGCGAGCCCCCAACCGAGCGCGTAGGTCATGTCGTTCTCGCGGTGCCCGAGAAGATCGAACACGGTCTCGACCGCAGCGCCGTGAAGCCGCAACTCCGACATGCCGCACCCCAAATGCCGATCAATGCGGACCGCCTGGAAACGACGGGGCGTCGTTACGGGGATCCTCACCTCGCGAGTCCATCGCGGTCATTGAGATAGCCCAAAGCAGTCTACGAGGTTGACAGCGTCGCGACCCTCGAGTTGAGGCATTGTTCGCGGCTGCTTTCGATGTCGATGGGACCAAAGAGTAAGTGTCGGACGAGCGCACGCTGGCAATACACTCATCGCGCGCCGATTCTGCGGCGGACAAGATGGGGGGCTTTCCAGTGGCACAGCTCGCATCGGCGACGTTCCGCAACTTCCGCACGCTGCGGGAAACGACGGTTCCTTTCCGAACCCAGACCGTCCTGGTCGGCCCCAATAACATCGGCAAGAGCTCTGTTCTCCAGGCTCTCGAAGCAGCCCTGGGCATCGGGCGCCGAGGTTACGGCTTCTCCGAGAGCGACGTTTCGGAAGGAGTCGCTCCGAGCGATGGGTTTGAGATCCTGCTCGTTCTTGTGCCGTCGAACAAGGCGGCCAAGTTCACGCCGGACGAGATCGGGATCTTTGGCACGCACGTCGACGTTGCAGACCCAGCCAGGCAACGGCTATTCCTGCGTGTCATAGGACGGCTCGAAGACGACGGTCAGTTTCGAACTCGAATGCGCTTCGAGAAGGCCGACGAAGTCGAAGACGGATCTGTCGCCGCCGCTGATCGTGAAACGCTTGGTTTTCTGCTTCTGCCTGCCGTGCGGGAAGCTCGACACGAGTTCTATGAGCGATCGGGTCTCTGGGCCAAGATCGGCGCCGCCAACGAGGTCAACGACGAGGTCGCCAAGGAGTTGGCGGAACTCGGGCTGCAATACGGCCAGACGGTGGTCGACAAGCTCTTGGGTGCGACTGTCCGCGGCAAGCTGACCGAAGCCGTCGCCGGGACCCTTTCGTCTGTCCTCTACGCGGATCAAGCGAAGCCGAGCGTCGCCTTCACCCTGCTGCCTCGCGAAGCAGATTCGACGATGCAGGAAGTCGAGCTGCAGATCGCCACGCCAGGGCAGACTGCCGCGCACCGGGTGTCCGCCCAGAGCGTCGGCACGCAGTCGGTTGCAGTCACCGGGCTCTTCACTGCGTATCTCGAGTCGGTCAAGGACAAGCTCCTGGCCTTGGGCTTCGAGGAGCCAGAGGCTCACTTACACCCCCAGGCCACGCGTGCTCTTGTGCGCCGCGTGATGGAGTCGAAGTCGCCGACGATCCTGACGACCCATTCCACGTCCGTAACGGACGCTGCTGACCCCAGAAGCATCGTCGTCCTCCGGGCTACGCCGACCTCGACAGTCGCGAAGTCCGTGCCGGAGGGGATGTTTACGGATGCAGACGCCCAGGACGTCCGACGAAGGATCGCCGAGGCTGGATCGGAGTTCCTGTTTGCGCGGGTTGTGCTTCTCGCAGAGGGCCCGAGCGAACGGCTGGCACTGCCCGTCTTCGCGGAGTCGCTCGGCTACAACCTCGATGTCCTCGGTGTGTCAATCGCCCCGGTGGGCGGAGGTTCGTTCAAGCACTTCTTGCGACTTCTCGGCCCAGACGCCCTCGATATCCCCCACCTGGTGATTTGCGATAACGACGCAGCGGCCAAGACCTTGGTTCGACACCTCAAGGGGCTCGGAAGACTACCAGCGGGCGTCGACGAGAACAACCTGCCCGCATCTCGCGGCGCAATGGGGGCCGCCGGCTACAACTACTGGTCGCGAGGCTCTCTGGAGAGTGTCCTGCTCGATGCCGGGTCGGCACCACTGTTCGTCGAGGCCATCGAGGAGATTCTTCCCGATCGACTGGATAGCCTTCTCAAGAATTGGAAGGCCGATGGCTACGCGGGCCAAGAGGACGCCAAGTTCCTCGAGCGAGCCATGAAGGACAGCGTTCCGAAGCCTCAGGTGGCGAGGCTCGTCGCCGAGAAGATGGTGGCCGCCAAGAAGGCCGTGCCGGCCGAAATCAAGGACCTTCTAGATGCTGTTGCGGCTCGGGCGCGGGCGGAAGCGAAGCTTCCGGAACCGCCGGCAGAAGAGAAAGCCGAGACCAGCGAAGTCCAGGCATGAGAATCCTCCACGACAACCTCGACCCCGAGCAGGAGAAGATCGCGCTCGAGTCGGGCGCAAGTCGCTTGGTCCTCGCAGGCCCGGGTTCGGGCAAGACTCGGCTATTGACGAACGTGGCCGCTTTTCGTGTGCGTCAAACGCCAGATTCACGCCGCCGCATCTTGTGCGTAACGTTCAGTGTCGAAGCCACCAACCAGCTCCGATTGCGCCTCCGTAGTCCCAAGTTGGGAGTTGCCAACAGCCCGCGCCTCCACATCGCGAACTTCCACCAGCTCGGCGCACAGATCCTTCACGCCTATGCTGATCGCGGAGGTTGGAGTCGGACCTCGCAGACGATGGACAACCCCGACGAGTTCATGAAGGAGCTGCTGGGAGATCTGTCGCTCGGCTACTTGAACCGCAACGCCCAGGGCGTGGCGAGCGCCATAAGTAGACTCCGTAACCGTCGATCGACCGAGAACAGCCCGGTCCCGGCCCAGACGCTCCAAACCATCGCGGACGCCTATGAGGCACGCAAGCTCGAACGCTGCGTCTGGGATTTCGACGATCTGATCATCAGGACCGTCGAGCTTCTTGATCGGGCGCCCGAGGTCCTCGAAGTCGTGCAGACGATGTTCGAATACATCGTGGTCGACGAACTCCAGGACACGAGTGGCTTCCAGCTCGAGCTGCTTTCGAGGATCTCCAATGCTGGAGCCACCCCACTCTTCGGAGTCGCCGACGACGATCAGATGATCTACGCCTGGCGCGATGCACGCCCAGAGAACATCACCGAGTTCGAGACGAAGTTCCACGCCCAAGAGTGCCTGCTGGTCGGCAACTACCGATGTCCGGCCAAGATCGTGGATGCCGCCAACTCGATCATCGCCCCGACGAGACCGGCCGGCGCGTCCCGTGCCGCCGAGTCCAGGGTCACCAAACGCGAGGGGCAGGTCATCTCCCTGGTGTCCGGCTCGGGGCTTGACCATGGTGATGTCGTTGCCGGGGTCGTAGCTCAGGAGCTTGCCGACGGCATCGAGCCCAAGGAGGTCGCGATCTTATCCGCGATCGGCTTCCGGTTTCCCGAGATCAAGACCGCGTTTGCGAATGCGAATCCGCAGATCCCGTGTGTCCATGTTGGCGATCGCACTCTTGCGGCCACGCCGATCGTCCGGGTCCTGCTCTCGGCCCTGAACTGTCGAGAACGGCTGGTCAATCCAACATCACGAAGCCGGCTCTTGCGCACACTCTCACAAGCTCTTCCGATGACTGACGCTCCTGACATCGAGGCCCTGGCGCAGGAGTTGATTGATGCGCCTTCGCCGGACGCAACCCTGACGGTCGTCCGGAAGGCGCTGTCGATCGCCAGCACCGATCAAGACGCCGTTCATGTCCGAAAGATCGTGCTGGCGGCCACACGCGACGCCGCGGCCTACTCCCAATCACACGCCGCCACGTCGATCGTGCTTGAGTGGAATCGACTCGACGCGAAGCTCCGCCGTGAAGAGCAGTCGGTGAAGCTCATGACCACCTTCGGGGCCAAGGGCCTGGAATTCGATACGGTAGTCATCCCGTTCTTTGAGCAAGGGTTCACTCCATACGTGCGAAAGGGCACGGCCCAGGATGCCGAGTGGTGGGCCGAGGAGCGTCGGAAGCTCTACGTGGCTATGACTCGTGCCCGACGCCGGGTCGTCTTCGTGTGTGGAGGAGCCCCTTCGGTCTTCCTGGGCGAGCTTACTGGACAGACGATCGCTTGGTCGCGGAACTTGCCGCGCGAGGTCGGTTGATGGATGCCGTGAGGTCGCCGGAACCCGTCGGCACTGTGGGCAGAGCGTCCACCGAGCAAGATCCGCGGAGCAGGCCGAACGCCGAAGGGATCCGCTTACATAGCACGAGACCGCCCGCAATGCGGACGGTCAGGTGTGTAGCCGTCTTCTCGGGGAGCCGTTTCCGGCGCGGCCCGATAGACCCGCCTTGAGGTCTCAGACCTCTCTGGCATGAACAACACTACCCTGCCGATCTCAGATGTCAAGATAGTGGGCCCGAAGCAGCCCGCGCGTTCGATGAGGAACAGAAGTGAGTCAAGAGGTCCAGCAAGTCATAAGGCTCCTGCGTCTTCAGCCGGACGCGGCCTTGGAATTGGCTATTGAGAGGTTCATCGCTCTCCACGGCCTACCGGAGCTCATCACCGCGGCGAGCATCACCGGCGATGAGGTTGGGGCTCGCCGAAGGGAAGATGAGATCGCCTGCCGAGAGGGCAAGCCGAGGCCGGAGCTCATCAAGAGCCCGTGGGCTCATTGCATTACGACCCACCGCGAAGGAGTCGGGCGATCGGGCCTCCTCCACCTACGACTGTTCGTCGCGGAAAACGCGCTTCGGTCCAACATCGACCGACTGATGACCGCCTCGACGCTGGGTGCGCAATGGTATCGAGATCCCAGCCAATATCTCCCTGCCAAGGAAGCAGCTTGGATGCTGAGCAAACAGACGGACGAGATGCTAAGGGTGCCAGGCGCCAGCGCGTCTACTTTCGGCATTTTCGCCAGCGGAACCGACTTTCTCGGCAGGATGCCGTTTGGTGCACTCCGGACTATCGTCGAGTGCAACTTCAACGGTCCCTCATCACGCCTCTACTCCCTCGTTCGCAAGATGGCCGATGGTCGCGACTATCCGCCTTCGGACATCAACGGGTTCCTCAGGACGCTGAATGGCGTTAGGAACCGAGTTGCCCACATGCACTGCGTCACGCGGGCCGACTACAAAAATGGAGTGAACTCTGCGACGGCACTCATGGTCGCAATGGGGTTCAACGCAGCTAAGGTCCACAATCTCATCGTTGGCACTATGGGCGACCTACACGTCGCGGAGCGGAAGACGCCAGCAAAACCGGGCAATCCCGGACCTGGACATTGAAGGTGACCAGAGGCTCTGAGTGCTCCGCCACCCGGCCTTTTGTGTGGCTGACCCGGAGATCCGAGCGGACGGGCGTCCCGGTCCCAGACGACCGACCTGGCAGCCCGGTGAATTATGGACATGATTCGCTCGCGTGGTCGCCAACGTCGCCGCGCGAGCTCGGCTAAGGGAGGCACACCCCCGTTGGCCGGGAGACCACGATGAAATGGGCCCCGGCCGACGGACCGGTAGTCCGAATGGGCCGTCGCATTCGCTGTTGACCGCAGGTAGAGTCAGCACATCCATCCATCGGCGGTGCCAGCATGCGTTTCATGGGTGTCGTCGGGCTCGTGGTCGCAGACCACGATGGCAGGGGAAAGAGGGCGCGTAGTGCTAACCGTCTCGGAGTTGGCGGCGATCCCGGGGTTCGTCCCAGATCATGAGCTGGGTCACGGTGGTCAGGGGCTCGCTTGTTTCGGGCGCCTCAATGGCAGAGAGGTCGTCATCAAGGTGCTTGACCCAGCTCTGTTCAGCGCGATCGCCTGGAAGCATGCTCAGGATGCGTCGACGATCCATCACCCTAACGTGATCACGATCGAGACTGTCGATGCCACCGATATCGGCGGACAGATCTACCACTACGTTGTCATGCCCTTCGTCGAAGGCGAGACCTTGAGCCAGGCCTTGTCCGCGGGCGCCATGCCCTTGGGACTGGCACTATCCAATGGCGCCGATCTCGCGGATGGCCTGGCCGCCTTCCATAGCCGAAACCGAATCCATCGCGACGTGAAGCCCGAGAACGTGATGGTGCCGGCCAACGGCGCCGGGCTTGTCCTGATCGATCTTGAGCTCGTCCATTACGACGACTTCCCGACCATGACCGGTCGCTGGATGTTCACGCCAGGGCATGCCGCGCCAGAACAGTCGATCAACAACCAAGCCGAACGGCGAAGCGACCTCTTCTGTTTCGGGGTTCTTCTCTACGAAATGATCGCAGGACGGCATCCCTTCGCCGCGGCTACGTCGCACGATCAACAAGCTCGGATAAACGACCGAGACGACCTGCCCGACCCGTTGCCGGCCGTCGTCCCGCGGGATATCTCCGACCTCCTGCGGAGACTCCTCGCGTTCGATCTGTTCGACAGGCCCAGTTCTGCCGACGAGGTGGCTGCGGCTCTCCGTGGCCACCGCCAGCCCAGACGGCTGTTTGGGGACATCGCTACCGGTCTCCGTGCCGGCCAGGATGGAACGACAGTCGCATGGTGTAAGGACAAGGGCGAGCATCTCGACTTGGTAGTCGCCAACTCTTCTTGCCGGAAATCCGGATATCGATTCAGTCAGCTCAAGCCTGGGAACGGACGGCTGCTGATCGATCCCAATACGGACATCTTTGCCGCGGGTCAGGCGAAGCCCCAGTTCGTCGGCAGTGCCAACGCATGGGGTTGGGGCCCTTCGCCCGTTGGCTCCGCCATCTTGACCAAGACCGACGATGCTGAGCTCGCGCGGTCCATCCTTCAGTGGCAACACGACAAGGGCGCTGATGGCCTGATTACGCCTTACCTGCGCCTGACGAGGTGGAATCAACAGCCGGGCGAGGATCTGGTCCGGACCGAAGAGATCGCAATCGAGTCGGTCGCGGTCTCTCGCCGGCTATGGCCAGATGTGCCGGTGTTCGTGGGCATTGCCGTTTCGCGTGAGGCATTCTTGGATCCGACGAAACGCGGCGCAATCCTGGCAATGCTGACCGGCCTACAGCCAAAGGCTGATGGCGTCTATTTCGTTCTTCAGGAAGGCACCATCGATCAGGACTTCTTGACCGAGCTTAGAAAGGCCGGCGAGGTCCTGGGAAGATCTGGGCTTGAGAGGATCCTCGCCTACGCGGGACCGGAGCTCGTGCCGTTGCTGGCCTCGGGGTCGTGGGACGCCGTCGTCACCGGGCCGTCTGGGACACATCAGCATCTCTCCTTCACGGTGAGGACCGGCGGGGTGCCTCGCCGTCAATGGAAGAAGACCGTGTTGGTCCGAGATCTCCTCGACGATCTCTGCGACGAGAAGCTGACTCGTGTCATCGATCACGGCCGCCAGATGATTACCTGTGGGTGCGATGGCTGCGCTTCGATGGTTGGAACCGGAGCATTGCGATACGACCGTGACCTCGCCGAAGGGCACTACATCTCCGCCCTGAACCGTGAGGTGGCGCAGATGAGACGCTGGCACCCAACATCGCGGGCGGCTGATCTTCGGACGAAGATATCGGCCGCAATCACGCAAGCGGCCCAGATCGACCAGATCCAGCCGGTCACCAAGAGACTCCGGGAATCGGAACGTCTTGATCCGTGGATGAAGGCCTTGCTCTGACCTAAACCGCACCGGCCACAAGCTGGTCGGGAGAAGGAACCGAGAACCGGGCCGGGAATGGCGTCGCGAGACGACGAGGGCAGCCGAGCGCCTCGGCAAACTCACTCTCCTCCGCCCAAGCACGAACCCCGCTTTCGGTGGGCTCGCCACGACCAGCGCGGAGGAGAATCCTCGTCGACTCGTCTACGCCGATGATGCCGATCCCGAGAGCAAGGGCAACGTCAGCGTGGCTCGCGGCAGCATGCTGCGCTTCGGCTAGAGGCATCGCAAGGTAGGTTAGGTTGGCATACGAGCGGTAACGCTTGGCTTGAAGAAGTCCCCCTCGCCAGTCTTTGAGTTTCGCCTCGATCGCGACGATTCGACGGATCGGCGATCCCATCTCAGGTGCCACAGCTACGGCCGATCCAGTTCGGAGGACGTATCCGGTATCGATGAGCTGACGGAGAATCCTCAGGTTCTCGCGCTCGTTGACGTTCGGGTCCAAACGGCCGCATTCCGAGAACGGCGTAGGTCCCAGACGGCGAAGCGCCCCAACGACATATGCATGACAGGCGGTCGGCACCGGAGGAAGCCCACTGGCTTGACGCGTGGACTGGGCCATCGTGTCAAAGTCGAGAAGGACGAGGTCGGCCACGCCCGAGCCGTAACCGCGCTCGGCTTTGACCAATCGATGGGCAGTGCCGCCCGGCCACAATCGCCGGTGTTGACCAGCGAGGTGCGCAACTAACTCGTGCTCGCGCGCGAACATGCATCTCCCTTTTTCGCCACGTGTCCTCGTCGCGGGGGGCACTCCCGCAAGCGTGAGCCAGTCCAGTATGTGTCAAGATTTCGTTGCCGATTGGCCGATCTCGCGAGCCGGGCCGGGATCTTCGAACCCCGCCGCGATGACGTCTGGACGGCTTGATGAATTCTGGACACGATTCACGCAAGAATCGTTTGCACGAATCATGTCCCGGCGGTCTCGGTTGAGCACGAAATCATGGACATGATTCGTGCAATTCACCACCGGTTGACTGGTGAGCCCATCGTCCCTGGCCGATGGCGACTCCACTTCTCGGGTCGAATGGCCGATACCCCGCGTGTCAGCCCGAGCTTGACAGATTCCATCTGTCCGCCCGCCTGCAGAAAGGGGTCTCTCTTGATGCGCAAACGCCCGTTGCGGCTTCTGTCCGCGCTTGCCCTATCGGGGGGATTGCTGCTCTCTGGGACGTCCCTGGCCAGCGCGGCCAGCGCCGTGAACATCAACGTGACCCTGCCCGCGGTCACGAAGACCACTTACTCGATTTCGGGCATCGTCTACAACGCTGCCGGCACGGCCGGCGTTCAGTCAGTCGAGGTCGTGGCCGACAGCACCGGATTCTGGGGCACCGGCTACTCCGGTAGGGCCAACACGACCGCCTCCGGCGCGTACTCGATCGCGGGCCTGCTGCCCGGGTCCTACCACCTGAGCTTCTATCCGCCGCGCACCGCAAACCTCCAGACAGGATATCGGGGCGGCACCAGCCCGGGCTACTTCACGACCAATTCCGACTCGGCTGCGGCGCAGACGATCACAGCTGCGAGCTTGACCGCCAGGAACGTCCGGCTGCCGAATGGCTTCAAGATCAGCGGCAAGGTCACCAGGACGGACGGCGTGACGGCGATCGCCGGGCTGGCGGTCAGCGCGTCAGGAACCCTGGGTTATGACGCCACCACCTCCGACTCCGTCGGCAACTACGTCCTGATGGGCCTGTCGCCGGGCTCGTACGAGGTCGACTTCTCAAACGGCTACACCGCGCTCAACTTCCAGACGGGCGCCTACTACACGGGCAACACGAACAAGTTCTCGACGACGCTCCACTCGACGGTCGCGGTCACGACCGCCAACGTCTCCGGCATCAACTCGCGTATCCCCGTGGGCCTGATCGTGACCGGATACGTGAAGACTCGCGCGACTACGCCGGTGCCGATCGACGGCGCTTTCGTTAGTTCGAACGGTCCGACATGGGCGTCCGCCGAGACCGACGCCAGCGGCAAGTTCGAAATTCTCGGGCTCAATCCGGGCTCGTACCAGTTCAGCGTCCAGGCCGACGGCTATCAGAACGGTAGCTACAGTTCGACCGGGCCGAACTACTGGACGAGCAACTCCTCCAGTGCGTCGAATGTCACCGTGACTTCGAACGTAACGCTCCCGACGATCAAACCCGCCACGGCCACGGTCGTGACCTCGACCGGCTACTACATCTCCGGCAGGGTGACCACGACGGCCGGTGCTTCGTTGAGTGACATCACCGTCAACGCCGCCGCCACTTCTGGCTATGCGAGTGCCAGCACTGATGGCTTCGGCTACTACAGCGTTGGCCCGGTCCCTGCCGGCACGTACAAGTTGTCGCTCGGCGGCAGCTACAACTACCCGGAGCTTCAGAACGGCTATTACGGGAGTGCGTCGCCGACCTACTTCACTTCCGTGGCCTCTTCCGCGACAGGCATTCCGGTCAGCGCCAACGTGACCGGCAAGAACATCCAGATCCCCCGAGGCCTCACGATCGGCGGCGTCATCAGCATCACGGGTGGCCAGGCTTGCATCGACTGCAGAGTCGCGGCCATCCGGTCGTCGGATTCCACCTTCACCAACGCGTACACCGACTCCAGCGGCGCCTACAAGCTGATCGGCCTGGGCACCGGCAGCTACAAGATCGAGATCTACGGCTATTACGCCACGACCACGAGCAGGTTGCTGACGGTGAGCGACGGCTACTACAAGTCGGGCGTTACCGGGAACTACTCCTCTACTGAAACTTCGGCAACAGCGGTAGCAGTCTCCTAGCTCCACTCCCTCAGCGACATCGAACGGGGCGTCCACCGCCGGGCGCCCCGTTTCGCATGCCGCCCGCCGCCGCCCGCCGCCGCCC
>PMBR01000028.1 GCA_003152995.1 Chloroflexota bacterium
CCCGGATGAAGACCACCGGGGGACGTCGCGTGCTCTCCGCACGCCGCGCCCACGGCCGCAAGAAGCTCACGGTCTGACGGCGGACCGCGGCCACAACTCGCCGCGGCTGGTGATGCTCTCCAGACCGGAGGACTTCGCCGCACTGCAGGGTCAAGGATCGGTCAGGTCCAATCCTCTGCTGGTCGTTCGAATCCGCCGGACCGACTTCGAGGAGACGCGCTTCGGGTTCTCGACTGGACGCAAGCTCGGCGGAGCGGTCGTCCGGAACCGAGTGCGTCGGCGACTCCGTGAGGCGCTCAGGGTGATGGCGCCCTCGNNGGGACGTCCTGATCATCGCCCGACCGCCTGTCCTCGCGGTGGATTACAAAACGTTGACGGCATCTCTGCACAACCTTCTCCGCCGAGGAGGCGTTCTGGGAGGGCGGACCGTCTCGTGAAAACGGTCGGCATCGGGCTAATCAGGCTCTACCGCCGCCTGTTCGCCTGGCGCCCGTCAGTCTGTCGCTACGAGCCGACCTGTTCGGTCTACACCGAACAGGCGATCGCCAAATACGGCCTGCTTCGAGGGAGTTGGATGGGAATGCGTCGAATCGCTCGCTGTCACCCGTGGAGTAGTGGTGGCTACGACCCAGTTCGCTAGCGTGAATTCACGCCGGTCCCTGTCCATGTCCCGGGCGCGCTGGATCGCGGTCGGGCTCTTCGCCGTGCTGATGGCTCTCGCTGTCGTGGCGTGCGGCAGTGTCGGCTCGTCAAATCCCAGCTCCGGGCCGTCGGCGAGTGTCGCCGCGACCGCTTCGTCTGGAGCCAGCGGTTTGCCGGCGACTTCTCCGACGCCGAAGGCCACGCCCGTACCTGAAGCCCTGGCGGCGGCATCACCCTCCGACCCGTTCAGCTTCCTGAGCTGGCTTTTCACGCCCATCTTCCAGGTCCTGTTCATCCTGCTGACTGAGCTGTATGTGGTCACGGGCAACGTCCTGATCGCGATCGTGCTCCTGACGCTGATCATCCGGCTCGTCACGATCAAGCTGTCGGCCCGTCAGCTGGTATCCCAGCAGCGCATGCAGCGGCTTCAGCCCGAGCTCAAGGCCATGCAGAAGGAGCTCCAGAAGCGCTACAAGGGCGACCGGCAGGCCGTGTATCAGGCTCAGCAAGAGTTCTATAAGGAACGCGGAGTCAGCCCGACGTCCGGCTGTCTGCCTTCGATCCTGCAGATGGGCATGCTCATTCCCATGTACTCGGTCATCCGCGTCGGGCTTACCAACTTCGACCCGAGCGCGATGCTGAGCCCCTTCGGCTTGAAGATCGTGCCCCTTACCTGCCCGAATCCAGCGCACGGGGTCGGTGCCCTCCTAGATAAGTCCCAGCCGTGTATCAACACGGTGATCATGGGCATAGACATGGGCAAGGAGCAGGTTCTGTTCAACCTGCCGATCCTGGGCTTCTTCAC
Source organism: Chloroflexota bacterium (assembly GCA_003152995.1). Taxonomy (GTDB): domain Bacteria; phylum Chloroflexota; class Limnocylindria; order Limnocylindrales; family CSP1-4; genus Fen-1039. The sequence goes on from PMBR01000028.1 coordinate 1,448, forward strand.
CCTCGGCGTGAGCGCCCTGGCGCTTGTGGCCGCAGGGCTGCAGGTGATCCAGAGCCGGATGATGATGCCTCCCAACGCCGAGAACGACCCCTCGGCCAGCACCCAACGCAGCATGATGATCTTCATGCCTCTGATCTCGGTTCTGTACGGCGGCATCCTCCCCGCGGGTCTGTTCATCTACTGGATCACGACTTCGCTGTTCTCGATCGTGCAGCAGTTCCTGATCATCGGTTGGGGCGCGATGTTCCCGATCTTCGGCTGGCACCCTGTCTTCGCCCGTAATCACAGCCCCAGGTTCCCGGTCACCATGCCCACAGCGGTAGTCACTGGCAAGTCCGTGGCGGAAACCCGGCACAAGCCGGACGAGCGGTGGGTTTCGGCGGCTTCAACGGTTCGGCCCAATACGCACCGGCGATCGAGCCGGCGAGGGAGACGACGCTGACATGAGTAGCTTCCGCGACGCATACCGCGAGTTCACTGGCAAGACTCCCGAGGAGGCCCTGCGCGCCGCTCGCGACGAGTTTGGCGTCGGTCTCGATCAACTCGACTTCGAGATCCTGACTCCGGGCAGTCGGGGGGTTCTCGGCATGGGTGCCGAGCCTGCCCGCGTCCTCGCCGCGCCCCGATCGGCGCTTGGAGGCTCCGCCCCCAAGCGCGATGCCGCGGCACAGGTTCCGCTGCCGCCTCCGCCCGCCCGAGACCGCGAGGACCGTCCCCGTTTCGACCACGACCGCGGCCCCGACCGTGGCAGCCGTCCCGCTTGGGGCGACCGCGCCCCCGACCGCGCCCCCGACCGCGGCTTGGACCGCGACCGCGGCCCGCGTACTCCCCGCCCCGAAGGCGCATCGATGACGGGCGGATCGCCCCGTCCAGACGTCGCGGCGCGTGGCCCGCGTCCCGACCGTGCACCAGGCGGCGGGCGCTTCGACCGCGATCGCGTTCGCCGACCCGAGGGCGGCGCAAGCAGCCCGCGTCCAGATGGCCGGCCCGCACCGCAGGTCGCACTGACCGCCAAGGAGCTGGCCGAAGTTGCCGCCGCGAGAGTGGCTCCGCCCGTCGACCGGCCCGAGTCCGCAGAGGTCACGCCCGAGGCGATGGCCGTGGCCAAGGAGATCCTCGAGCAGCTGATGGCCCAGCTCGATTTCCACGTCCGAGTGGAGATCAAGGCCGGAGACACGAACCGCCTCAATGTCGTAGCCGAGGCCAGCGAGAAAGAGTCGCTGGGTGCACTGATCGGCCGCAAGGGCGAGCGCCTCTCCGCGCTGCAGCACCTCGTCAACCTGATGCTGTCCAAGAAGGTCGGCGAGTGGACGCGAATCCTCGTCGACGTGGAGGACTACCGCGGTCGTCGCGAGAATCAGCTTCGAGACCTGGCCAATCGCGCCGCCGAGCGCGTGATGGAGACGGGCAAGATGCTCCAGCTCGAGCCGATGCCGGCTCTCGAAAGGCGCTGGATTCACCTCGCCCTGCGCGACCACGAGAAGGTAGCCACGCAGTCCATCGGTGAAGAGCCCAATCGTCGCGTGGTGGTGCTGCCGCGAGAGTTGTAACCTCGACGCCCGCTCGCGAGGGCAGGCGTAGGTGGGCTAAGAGCCCCGAGCGCGGCGCCTCCCCGTTCGGGGCGTAACAACCGGTATTGGCCCGCTCAACTATTATTCTGCACAACGGCGTCACGGGTGCGCCTGACCGCGCGTCTATCGCGCGGCCGGGCGTGACCTCCTGGTCTAGCCAACCCCTGCCGTCCAGCGCCGCAGCACCGCGAACAACCGGCGCGACAGAAGGAACGATTATGACCTGGGACTCCCGAGAGCCAAGAAACCAAGCCAAGCCCATCGCTCCCCAGTCTCAAGGCTGGGAAGGACCTGGCTGGTGGGACGAAACGAGCGTGCCGGCGCGCAAGACGGCCTCCTCCGTTCGCTCTGCGACGGCCACGCAGTCGGTCCGCGGAACTGCCCCGACGCTGCCGACGACCGGCACCACCACCGGTCCCACTGAGACCGGTTTCGGTACCAACGGGTCGACCGCGACCGATAGGGCCGGGCTTCTGGCGGCCAGGCGCGCCAGGTCTCGCGCCGCGTCGAGGCCGCGCTCGCAGCGCAACTTGGCTTCGGTCCGACTCGTGGTCGGCTTCGCTCTCGGAGTGTTCGGCGCCCTCCTTCTGGCCACTGTCGCCGTCCTCGGGCTTTCGCGGGGCTACGACGGCAAGGTCATGCCCGGCGTCCACGTCGGTACGGTCGATCTCTCCGGTCTCACCCGTGAAGAAGCGATCAGCAAGCTCGACCTTCAGTTCGCGGCTCTGGGTCAGGGCAATGTCACCGTCACCACTCCGGTCGGGAACGGCACGATTACTTATCAGCAAGCGGGGCGCGGCCCGGACTCGGCCGCAATGGCGGACGCTGCCCTCTCGGTCGGCCACGGCGACAATCTCGTCGCCAGCGTCGCCACTGCGATCCGAACCTTCACCAGCGGCGTCGATATCCCGCTGATCGTCAAGCTGGATCCGCTCGCTCTCGAAACCAAACTCCACGATATGACGAGTTCGAGCCAGGACCCCCCCAAGGACGCCAACGTCGTCGTGACCGGCACCGACTACACGGTCGTGGCGGGTGCGGCCGGGCGCGGCATCGACGAAACCGCCATCGCCAAGGGGCTGATCGATCAGCTGGCCAGCGTGGATGCCCCGAGCGATCTCCAGGTCGGCGGCGCATTCATCACAGTCCAGCCCAACGTGACCGACCAGGATGCGCAGGCTGCCGTAGACAGCGCCAACAAGATGTCGGTCGACGTGACTCTCACGAATGCCGCCAAGACATGGAAGATCACCGCCGCAACGATCCGAACCTGGCTCATGTTCGGCGTCCGAACAGATGGCACGTTCGGCCCCGTCGTAAACCCAGCTCTGGTCAAGACCTACGTCGCAACTCTCAGCGCTAACGTCCTCGTCAAGCCCATCGAGCCGAACATCACCTACAAGGCGGGCAAGCCAACCGGAGTCAGCGGTGGCCAGCCCGGTCAGGAACTCGATGTGGACGGCACCTCCCAGGCCATCGAGGCGTATCTGGACGCTCTAGGCTCAGGCGGCGCGACCACAGGCGCCAACGTCGCGCTGGTCGTAAACGTCACGCAGCCGACAATCGGCCAGGACCTTTCGCTCACCGGCTTCTCGGTCATCGGGTCTTGGAACGTGACCTACTTCCCGGGCGAGTCCAACGGCGGCGGGGCGAACATCGAAGTTCCGGCCCAGGTTCTCAATGGCCGGGTCATCCAGGCCGGCGAGCACTTCAGCTTCCTGCAGCAGGTCGGGGCGATCGACGCGGCCCACGGCTTCAAGATGGGCGGCGTCATCAAGAACGGCGTCAGCAACCACACAGGCGCCATGGGCGGCGGTATCTGCTCCGCCTCCACGACATTCTTCAACGCCGCCATCCAGTCGGGGCTCCAGATCGACGAGCGGCACGCGCACTTCTACCACATCGACCGCTACCCGATGGGTCTTGACGCCACGGTCTACTCCAACGGCTCCACGACCTGGGACATGCGCTTCACGAACGACACCCCCAACCCGATCGTGATCCGGAGCTGGACCGCCGGAGGTAGCGCCTCGCGCAAGATCTACGTCGAGTTCTGGAGCCTCCCCACCGGTCGCAAGGTTGCCATTTCCAACGCGGTCGTGAGCAACATCAGCAAGGCCAAGGACACCACGCAGTACGTGGCGTCACTGCAGCCCGGTTTGAAGTCGTACCGGAAGGAATACCCCACGGACGGGCTCGATGCCTACAGAACCCGCACGGTCACGGATGCCTCGGGCTCGGTCATCCACTACGACCAGTTCTGGTCCCACTACTCGACGGTCAACGGCATCCTCCAAATAAAGGGAACGGCGAAGCCGGCGCAGACCCCGACGCCCACTCCGGGACCGGGCACGCCTAAGCCGACCGCCCCGCCGGCCACGGCCACACCGACGAAGGCGCCCACTGCCACACCGACGAAGGCGCCGCCCGCGGCCACGCCCACAGCAATTCTCCCCCTGACCCTCATCCCGCTGCTGTTGGTCGCGGCGCTGCCGGTCTTGCGGCGGCGGCGTTTCCCCCGCAAGTAGCGGTCTACCCAGACGAGTGGAAGAGCCGGCGCAATCGCGCCGGCTCTTCTATTTGGGCGCAGAGTCGGCCGCGGTCAGAACCCCTCCACCGGGCGCCACTTCGTAGGCCAGCAGCTCCGGGAAGAGCCGCAGCACCGCGACGAGTCCGACAAGGCACAGCACGCCGCCGGAAACCACCGAGAACTGCGGGCCCGCGATCGCGGCCACGGCTGCCGCCTCGGCGTCGCCCACACGCGGCCCGCTCGTGACGACCAGCGTGTGGATCGACATCAATCGGCCGCGCAAGTGGTCGGGCGTGTCGAACTGGACGATCGTGGCGCGCAGGACAGCGCTGATCACGTCGGCGCCGCCCGCCACCGCCAGGCACAGCAGCGCCAGAGGGAAGCTCGCAGTCAGGAGGCCGAAGGCGGCGATCGCGGCGCCCCAGCCCGCCACCGACACTGCCACTCCCCGCCCGGGGTGGCGCACGCCGCTCGTCCAGCCGGTCAGCGCCGACCCTACGAGGGCGCCGAGCGCCGGCGCCGCGGTCAGGAGCCCGTAGCCGGCCGTGCCCACGTTGAAGACCGTCAGGGCGAGCTGCGGGAAGAGCGAGCTCGGCATCCCGAAGATCATCGCGTCGAGGTCGATGGCGAAAGTGGCGAGCACGGCCCGGCGCGAGCGGGCGAAACGCAGCCCCTCGGCCACGGAACGGAGGCTCGGGCGGGCGGCTTCCGGGTGGGGCGGGATCGGGGCGATCAGCAGCACCGCCACGATCGAGGCCAGGAACGTCACCACGTCGAAAGAGAAGGCCCACGCCGCTCCCGCGAGTGCGACCAGGATGCCGCCGAAGACCGGCCCGACGACGGAGACCGTTTGCGCGCTCAGCCAGTTGACGGCGATCGCGGCCTGGAGCCGCTCTCTGGGGACGAGCCGCGGGAGCGCCGAAGAGCGAGTCGGCAGGTCCACGGAGGCGATCCCAGCCGCCACGGCGGCAACCACGTAGAAAGCCCAGAGCGGCGGCGTGGGCTGGAATGCCAGGAAGGCGAGTGCGGCGCTGGTCGAGGCGAGGCAGACCTGCGTGACGATCAGCAGCTTCCGGCGATCGACTGCGTCCGCGACAGCGCCGCCGCCCAGCGAGAAGATGAGGATCGGCACGAGCTGGACGATCGCCAGCAAGCCGATCGCCAGCGGATTGTGCGTCAGGTTCCAAAGCTCGAGCGGCAGAACGACGACGGTGACCTGGCGGCCCACGCCGCTCACGAGCTGGCCGATCCAGATCATCCGGAAATCGCGGTCCCGCTTGACCGGCTCGAGGTCGACCAGGAGGCCGCGCAATCGTTCACGTCGAGTCGGGGACTTGGGGGACATGGCGCGAAGAATAGGCGAGGACCGCCGGGTCGACACGAAGGGGTCCGGCCGAGCGTCTGAAACGCGCTCCTGACGACGGACTGGCGGGGAGCAGGCGGCGGGGCTCAACGGGCCGGAGCAGGCCCGCTAGACTCCCGTGACGGCGGTGGGCCCAGTCCGCAGGGGTCAATCGGGACACGGAGGCCGAGGTGAAGAGCGGTACCCCCAAGGGCGGACCGGACCGAGATCGAGGCTACTGGGAGCCACCTCGGGCGGCCATCGGGCGGATCGAGGCCCATGTCGAGGAGATCGGGGGCGACGAGCCCGAACCCGGCCCTCCGCCAACGCGCGGCAGCCGCGTTCGCAGGACGCTGCAAGGGCATCTTCCGGCGTTGGTGGCCGGTTTCGGTGTGATAGCCGTGCTGGTAGCCGTCGTGGTAACCGGGCCGAGCAAGCGCCCCCAGCCGACACCCAGCAGCACCCCAACCCAGCTCCCATCGGAGATCGCGCTGGCAACCGACGAGCCGACCACGCCTCCGTCTCCGAGCGACCCGCCCACCTCGATCCCCACCATCGAGCCGCTGCCGACCCCAACCTGGACCCCGAACTACGCTTCGCCGCCGACTGACCCTCCCGAGCCCACGCCATCTCCAGCGCCGGCGGCGAAAGGCTGGCCGGTCGTCCTCGATCCCAACTCCGGCCGGATGGTCGTCGGTCCGGACGGCACGGTCTATGTTTCCGGGGGGCCGGGGCTGACGAAGGCCGGCCACACTCGGAACGGATGGCTCCAGCTGCCGGACGGCAGCTACGAAGCCCCGGCGGCGTTCGGGTCGGACGGCACGATCTACGTGGTCTCGCAAGGTGCCAACGGCTCCCAGAGCCCCAGGCTATTTGCCTTCGCCGCGAACGGCAAGCTGCGCGCGGGCTGGCCGATCGACGTCCCAGGAGTGGAAGATGTCGAGGCGGGTCCCTCCGGAACCGTGTACGTGTTCTCTGATGTCAACGCCATCATTGGCGTCATGGTGTTCTCGCCAGCAGGAAATGTTGCCGCGAGCTGGACCATCGGTTCCGACTTGGCTACCTATTGCGGCCACGTCATTCGCCCCGACGGGACGCTCTTTTACGCGCACGACCTGGCCGGAGGGCCGCACTGCTCGGTGGAGGTCTTCAGCGCGACAGGAGGAAGGCTGTCCAAGAACACGGTGCCGATCTGGGACCTCCTTACGATGGCTCCCGACGGGACGGTCGTCGCCCTTGGTTTCGACTCACAGCCCTACAACCGTTCGATCGTCGCCCAAACCCGATTAGCCGTATTGGCGACGGATGGTCTGCCAGCGGCAGGCTGGCCGGTCGCCTTCGAAGGCGCAGTCTCACGACCGACGTTTGGGCCGGACGGAAGCATCTACGTCACACAGGCGGGCGTGGGAACCTCGGCGTCCAGGGTGATCTCTCTCGATGCGGCCGGTGCCGTCAAGGCCGGCTGGCCTGTCTCGCTGCCAGTAGGTTTTGGACCATTCTCCAACGGTTCCAACCCGTCATCGCCGGAGATCGGCGACGACGGCACGATCTACGTTGCGGCGATCAACATCGATTCCACGTGCACGGTGACGGCCTTCGACCCCACCGGCCACATCCTGCCGGGCTGGCCCTACACGCTTCCACAGGCCCTCGCCGATTTCAGCGTTGGACAGGCGCCCGAACCCAGAGTCCCAGGTCCGATGTTCGTTCGATCCCCGTCGGGTCGGGGCCTGCTGTATGTGGCCCTGACGGGCCAGATGGTGGCGCTGAGCCATGATGGCAAGGTCGTGGCGGGTTGGCCGTATCTGCTGGACGCTTCGAAGAACGAGCAGTGGACTGACTGGGGGGCCATGCCGGACGGCGGCGTCATAGCGATGTTTCAGATGGACGGGGCAAACGTTGTCGAGATCGTCGCAATACACCTGACGACTGCCGGCAAGCTGGCCCGATGAACGCCGCCGGCTAGTCGGGCGGTTGCCGCCGCCGCTGCCGCACGAGCGCGAGCGAGACACAGACGAACCACACCAGCAGGCTCAGCAGTGACGCCCACTCGAGCAACGGCACCGTCCAGATCGGGTCGCGCTGCAAGATGGGGGCGTTCGGATCCATCGGGTGATAGGTCGAGTAGACGGCCAGGAACGCCAGGTTGATCGCGACCGAAGCGGCGCCTGGAACCACAAGCCGGTGCGGGAAGCCCGACCGCGGATGCCCCACCAGCCACGTGCTGAACACGGCCACGACGATCCAGCCGGTGCAGAAGAAGATCCCCGAAACCAGACCGTGAATGGCGTGGTTGTCCATCGGGAAGATGCCGACGAGCGACCCGGAGGTGCCGGCCACGATTCCCGCCAGCATGAGCGCGGGCCGGAACCTGCCCGTCAGGTGGCGCGACAGCATCACCAGGAACAGGCCAAGGCCCGAACCACCGACCATGATTCCGACATTGAACGCGAGCGCCAGGCGGGACACGGCCGTCTCGCCCAGCTCGGAGATGAAGTGGTTGAGAGGCGAGTAGCCCTCGCCCGCGTAGCCGACGTAGGGGATCGCCGCGGCCAGCGCGCCAAGAAGGATCAGCGCGACGGCGCCGAGGCCGAGGGCGCCCGCAGCGGACGAGGGAACGTGGAGAGGATCGCTTCGTTCGGCGGCGGTCCGGGCCGCGTTGTCCGCCTCGACGACTCTCGTTTCAGGCGAAGACATCGACCAGCTGGCCGGGTCTGTTCACCGATGTCGAGGCGATCTCGCGGTAGCGAGCCAGTGGATCCCAGCCGGAAAGGGCGCGCCGCAGCACGGGCGTCGGATCGAGCGTGAAGTCGACCGCAGGAACCGGCTGCTCGGCAGACCGGAGCGCCTCGAAGGCCACGTTCGCACGGCTCATCGCATCTGTGGTGGCCGGGCTTACATCCGGGTGGAGGTGTCGGACGAGAATTCGGTAGGCGCTCTGGACGGCCTCGAATCCGGCCGAAGGATCGAGTCCGAACGTCCGATAGTGATCGACAGTGGAAAGCGCCAGGGTTGAGGCCATCACCACTTCCGGCAGGACAAATCAGGTCCGAAACCCTATCCGCGAACAATAGCAGAGCGCCCCCGCCGGGCGGTCCGCCAGATGCCGTATGCCACCGGATCGAACCGATAAGCGGTGCCTTGGCGCCCCAGTCCCGAGCCGATTCGAGATGGAACTCGGCCGTCGGCGGCGAGGCCGTTCGTTGACGCGGGCGCGCCCGCATGGGATCGTCCGGCCAGAGGAGGAGCCACGATGGTGTTACCCGGAAGTCTCGGAGCAACCGGTCTTCGGAGGTCCGCGCCAGGCGCTGCGATCGCGGGATTAGGGACCTGCGCACTGTGCCTCTACGGATGGTGGAGAGTCCGAAGCGACGGACCTCTTTCCGACGTGAGCGTCGGCATCCTTGTTCTGGTCGCCGTCGGAGCGAGCGCGGGTCTCATCTCTGGCGCTTCCGTGACGCCCCCGCCTCGTGGGCCGCGGCCGTGATCGGCTGGTGGCTGGCCTACGAGATCAACTACACGATCTTCCCGGGCTGGCCCACCTCGGACTCGGGCTTGGCAGGAGATGTCGTGTATGCCGCGGTCTTCCTCTTGCTGGTCGTCGCGGGTGGCCACCTGCTCGGAGCCGCGGTCGCGAACCGCGCGCTGCGAAGGGCTGAGAGTCGGCTGAGGGCCTGACTGCGCGAGCTTGCGCACGGCGGGCCGGCGCGGCCGCGGCGGGCCGGCGCGGCCGCGGCGGGCCTGAGAGCCGGACAGGGCGAAGAAATGGTGGAGATGGGGGAGAGTCGAACTCCCCGTCCAGAAACCTTCTCCGGAGACCACTACGAGCGTGTTCGATGATTTGTCGTCGATCGCCCGGTCGACCATCGACAGCCTGCCGAGCGCTCCAGTCACGTTCCCTTGCGGG
>PMBR01000043.1 GCA_003152995.1 Chloroflexota bacterium
GCTCCATGCCCTCGACGAAGTACTCCATGGGTAGCGCGATCCGGCGGCCCTTCAGATAGCCGGCGGCTTCGTCGTCGCTCTCGGGCAGACTCAGCAGCTCCGTGGGGACGGGAATGGGCGCCGATGTGGCGTCGTGTTCGTCACGACCGGAGACGGCGTGGAGCAGCAGCGCCGCATCGCGGGCGTCGCGGGCGAACGGNNTCCAGGCTCGAGGCGAAGGCCACGATGCCGTAGCGGCTGACGCGGCCGTACGTGGGCTTGAGACCGACGATGCCGCACAGCGAGGCCGGCTGACGGATGCTGCCGCCCGTGTCCGTCCCGATGCTGATCGGAGCGTGGAACGCGGCCACGGCGGCCGCGGAACCACCGGAGCTGCCGCCCGGGACGCGGGTGAGGTCCCACGGATTGGCCGTCGGGCCGTACGCGGAATGCTCCGTGGACGATCCCATCGCGAACTCGTCCATGTTGGTCTTGCCCAGGATCACCGCACCGGCCTCGCGCAGGCGCGCCGTGACGGTGGAGTCGAACGGGGCGATGTAGCCGGCCAGGATCTTGGAGCCGGCGGTGGCCTGGCCGCCCTTGACCGAGACGAGATCCTTGAGCGCGACCGGTACGCCGCACAGAGGGTGGAGCGCGGCCAGGGCGGCGGCGCCCGCGTTGCGGGCTTCGGCCAGGCGCCGGTCGGCGGCATCGGCCTGAGCGAGAGCGTCCGCGCGGTAGATGACCAGCCAGGCGTTTAGGGCGTGGTTCTGGCGCTCGGCAGCAGCAAGATGAGCTTCGGTCAGGGCGCGCGAACTGACTTCCCCGGCGCGCAGCAGACGCGACATCTCGTGAGCAAGGAGGCGAGTGAGATCGGCCATGGCCTACGCGCCAACCTCTCCGCCGCCCAGGATCGCCGGCACGACGAAATGGTCGCCGCTGCGCTCCGGAGCGTTGGACAGCGCTTCATCCGTGGTCAGCGAAGGCGTCACGGCGTCTTCGCGCAGGATGTTCGCCAGCTCGATCGTCTGGGCCGTCGGCGGGATGTGCTCCGTGTCCAGCGTCGCGAGGATGGCGTACTGGTCGAGGATGTGGTTGAGCTGGCCTTCAAGGCGCGCCAGCTCCTCCTCGGTCAGCCCGAGGCGGGCGAGATGGGCTACGTGCTCGACGTCGGCACGGGTCAGGTTGGCCATCCCGGGATGATACCGGACGGAACCGCGCCGGGGAGACCAGGGTCGGTCGGCAGGTCGGCCGAAGCCATATGCGATGGTCACGCCGGTGAACGTATCGGATGAACCCGGTCGACCGCCGACGGCGTTGGCCGCGCCGCCTCGTTGGGCATCGTAAAATTGCGCTCTCCCGAGCCCGCGCCTGAGGGAACCGATGACTTCGTTCCAGATCCGCGAGATGACCGGCGGCGACCTCGACGCCGTCGGCGACGTGACCGCCGCGGGCAACTTCGGAGATCGGCGCGAGTTCTTTCGCCTGGCCGTCGCGCTGTCCAGTTGCCGTCCCATCGTCGCCATGTCCGACGGCCACCCGATCGGCACCGGACTGGGGTCCATCCACGGCGACGTAGGCTGGGTGGGCGTGATCTTCGTCACGCCGGAGCTTCGCGGCAGAGGCATCGGCCGGGCGCTGACCGAGGCCGTCTGCGAGATCCTGGAGGGCGCCGGTTGCCGTTCGCTCGTCCTGGTCGCCACAGATCTGGGCCGCCCCGTCTACGAGCGACTTGGTTTTCGAGAGCAGACCCGATACCACATGCACCCGGGCGAACCGCACGGCGAACCACCGTCCGTTCCCCCGGGAACGAACCTTCGACCGATCACGCCGGCCGATTTGGACGCCGTCGCCGCGCTCGATCGACGCGTGGCCGGCGAGGAAAGACGGCCCCTGATCGAGGCCTACGCGAGCGACGGCTGGCTGCTCTCGGACGACGATGCCGCCGCGGGCCTGCGTGGCTACCTCCTGCCCACCCACCGGGGCAACGCTGCCCTGATCGCGCCACGGCCGGAAGATGCCCTTTGCCTGATCGACCTTCACCGCCACCTCACACCCAAGGACGCCAGAGCGTGGACGGGACTGCTGACGGACAACGAACAGGGTCGCCGTCTCCTGACCGAGCGCGGCTCGATGGAATGGCGGACCTTTCCAAGGATGGTCCGAGGGTCCGAGCCGGAATGGAAACCGGAGATGATCTGGGGACAGTTCAACCATGCGATGGGCTGAGCGCGGAGTCGAGCTCGAGCCGGCTAGGTTCTTCGAAGCGGCGCCTTCTCGAGCGGCCTATGCTCTCGGCTTCGCTTTCGGGTGATGGAGACGATGCCCGGCTTCGAGATCCGAGCAATGACGCCGGCCGACGTCGACTCCGCGGTGGCCGTGGCGCTGGCCGCGGGCTGGCGCGACAGACGCCTCTTCTACCACATGGTCCTGCGCACGCCATCGTGTCAGCCTCTCGTCGGAACGATCGAGGGGCGGCTCGTCGCGACAGGGCTGGCGGTCGTAAGCCGCCCGGTCGGCTGGATCGGCGCGATCGTGGTCGCAGCTGAGGAGCGGCGCCGCGGCTTTGGGCGGGCCATGACCGAGGAGGTCTGCGCGCGGCTGCTGGCCGCCGGCTGCGAGACACTGTCGCTCGAGGCGACGGACGCAGGCCGACCCCTGTACGAGCGCATGGGTTTCCGCGTGGCCACCTGCTATCACCAGCTCCAGGCCGACCACGTTGACGAGCCGCCGGTTCCACCTCCGGGCGCCCGCGTTCGAGCGCTTACCCGAGCCGACCTGCCCTCGATCTTCGAGCTCGACCGGCTGGCGACCGGCGAAGACCGTTCGCCTGCGCTCGAAGTCCTGGCCTCGATTGGCGGCTGGGTGCTCGTCGACGAGGACGAGCCGGGTCCGGCCGGCGGCCAGGGCCACTCGCCGAGGCCGGGGCTGCGCGGCTTTCTGCTGCCGGCGGAGCGAGCCTACGGCGCGGTCATCGCCAGCCGGTCCCAGGACGGCATCTACCTGCTGGATCTGCACCGCCACCTCGTTCCGGCGGGGGCTCACGTCCGGGCCGGCGTCCCACACGAGCACGCCGGGGGATGGCGCGAGCTGGAAGCCCGCGGCTGGCAGGAAACCTGGCGCGCGCCCCGAATGCTCCTCGGACCGGACGTCGACTGGCGACCCGAGTTGATCTGGGGCCAGATCAACTCGACAATGGGCTGATCAGGGCAGCCCGACGGGATCTGGCGGCCCGCTATGGCGCTTCGCCGGCCAGCAGGCGCCTGAACGCCTCCTCGTCCAGAACCGGCACTCCGAGTTCCGCGGCCTTCGCGAGCTTGGAGCCCGCGTTCTCGCCCGCGACGACATACGAAGTGCTCCTGGACACGGATCCCGCGGCCCGCCCGCCGGCGGCGCGGATCGCCTCCTCCGCCGCCGGGCGGTCGTACCCCGCGAGGGTCCCAGTGACGACTACAGTCTTGCCGGCGAGAGGGCCCGTGGCGCCACTCCCCGGAGCCACTCGTCTGGCGGGCGGCTCGGCCACTACACCCGCGTCGACGAGGTCGGCCAACACTGCCGCGGTTTCGGGCGTCCCGAAGTAGCGAGCAATGCTCCCGGCCACCACGGCCCCGATGCCCGGCACCTCCTGGAACTCTTCGGGCGTGACTGTGGGCAGCGACCGGGCCACGAGAGCCGTCCATTCGCCGGGATCCATGCCCTCCGCCGGCCAGCGCTCGGCGATCCATCCGGCCAGGTCGATGGCGGTCTGCTCGCCCACCTGGGGAATGCCGAGCGAGTTCAGCACTCGCGCCAGTGGCCGCCGGTGCGACCTTTCAATCGAACGCTTCAGGTTCTCGGCGCTCTTGAGGGCGAACCGGTCGAGGCTGGCCAGGTCGTCGACGCTCAACCGGTAGAAGTCGCCGCGGGTCTTGACCAGACCGCGAGCCAGCAGCTGCTCGAGCACCGCCCATCCGGCGCCCTCGATGTCCATCCCGCCACGGCCGGCGAAGTGGGCGAATTCCTGGGCGAGGCGCGCCGGGCACGCCGGGTTGGGGCAGTAGACGCGGACGGCCCCCTCGTCGCGGACCACAGGCGTCCCGCAGACCGGGCATGTCGCGGGCATCTCGAACTCACGCTCGCCGCCGGTCCGCCGTTCCGGCAGCGATCGGACGACCTCCGGGATGACGTCACCGGCCTTCTGGAGCACGACCCAGTCGCCGATCCGCAGGTCCTTTCGCCGGACTTCGTCGAGGCTGTGGAGCGTCGCTCGCGCCACGGTGGAACCCGCCACCTTCGCCGGCCGCATGTGCGCCACCGGCGTGAGCGTCCCGGTCCGGCCGACGTACGGAACGATGTCCTCGAGCACCGTCTCGACCTGCTCGGGCGGGAACTTGTAGGCGATCGCCCAGCGCGGCGCGCGTGCGACCATCCCGAGCCGCTCTTGCTGGTCGACGCGATCCACCTTCACCACGACGCCGTCGGTCTCGTACGGCAACTCGTGGCGTTTCTCCCGCCATTCCTCGAGGAATCGGCAGACGCCGTCGATGTCGAGGCCTTCGGCCCGATCCGGGTTCACGGGAAGGCCCAGGGTGGCGAGCCGGGCGAGGGCCTCGGACTGGCTGGCGACGACCGGCCGGGCCTCGGAGCCGCCGGCCGCGTCCTCGACCAGCTGGTAGCACCACGAAGACAGCCGCCGCGCCGCCGTGACCCGCGGATCAAGCTGGCGCAGTGAGCCCGCCCCGCTGTTGCGTGGGTTGGCGTACGTCTGCAGCCCGGCCTCCTCGCGCTCGGCGTTGATTCGCGCGAACTCGGCCTTTGGCATGAAGATCTCGCCCCGTACCTCGACGGTCGCGGGCTCGCGGAGCCGGTCCGGCAGAACGGAGATCGTCCGCAGATTGGCCGTGACGTCTTCGCCGGTCGTGCCGTCGCCGCGGGTCGCGCCCTGGACGAAGCGGCCGCGTTCGTAGCGCAGCGAGATGGCCAGGCCGTCGATCTTCAGTTCGGCCACGTATCGGAGATCGGGCGCCGGCGCAGGAGCTGGCGGCAGGCCCAGGCCGCGCCGGACGCGCTGGTCGAAGGCGCGCAGCTCGTCTTCGTCGAACACGTTCCCAAGCGACAGCATCGGCCGCCCGTGGACGACCTCGCCGAAGGTGCCGGACGGAGCCGCCCCGACGCGCTGGGTCGGTGAGTCGGGCGTGACCAGCGCCGGGAAGGCAGTCTCGATTGCGACCAGCTCGCGCATCAACTTGTCGTACTCGGCGTCGCTCAACTCCGGCGCATCGGCGACGTAATAGAGCTCATTGGCCCGGCGGACGATCGGGACCAGCTCGTCGCGCCGGTGGCGTGCGCCATCCTCGCCGAGGGCCCGGGCTGCCTCGACCGCCTCCGAAGCCACCGGCAGACCGACCGCCGGCTCGATCGACTCGGTCACCGCTCGCCCTCCACTCCACTGGCCGTTGCCCGCAGTGTCCAGATCCGATTCTCTCCGATCCGATAGCGACGCGCTTCCTTCTGAGGCGCGATCTCCTACCGCGGGACCGACCTCAGACGAAGCAGCGCGGCGCCGCGTTCAGGCCAATCGTTCGGCGTCAGGCCGAACGCTGAGGGTACCTGCGCGAGCCGTGGAGGAATCAGCGCAGGAGTGGACCAGATTCCCGACCAGGACGCACGCGGCCGGCGGTTGTTCCGGGCCGTCAGCGAGCAGGATCAGCCTTCGAACGGGGGATCGGACTTCAACAGATCGGCGTACGGCGACAGCACCATGGCGTGCGGCCAGGTGTCGCTCAGCAGCTTCGTGAAGACCTCGTTGTCGCTGCTCGTCACGTACGGGACCTGTTCGGGATCTCGAACGGTCGCCTTGACCAGGACGTGCGGGAATTCGTCAAAGGGCGCGATGGCGTTCCCGATGTAACCCTCGAGCTCGAAGTCTTTGTACTCCGGGAAGTTCCAGGTCTGCCAGAGCTGCCGGAAGTCCTCGTTGTACACCTCGAGCCAAGTCCCGAAATCGATGGCGAAGCCGTCGCTCAGCTTGATCGGGAGGATGACGCGAATGAAGAAGCCCACGCCCTTGATCGCAAGGAACGGATCGCCGCCCCACGTGTCGAGGAGAGCCGGATGAATCTGGTCGATCACGTCGGGCTGCTCGAAGGTGATCGAGAGCGGGCGGCCGCGAGGATCCGGCGCGATGCCGCAACAGGCGCACGGCTCGAGTGTGGCCTTGCCGCCGACCTTGGCGCGGCTGGTTCGCGATACGTTCGACTTGGTCATCTTTCGAGTATTTCCTACCTAAGTACGACGGCTTGATGTCGGTTGAAGCAACCCGGTCGGTCGCCGCCACATGGTAACGGTCCGTCTGGTTCCGGGTTTGACACTACGACCGGCGCCCCCGGCGCTCACCCAATCCACTCGAGGTTTGCGATGCTTGCCAGGAGCGTCTTGATCCCGCCGCCGTTCGAGAAAGCGACGGTGACCTCCTCGTCGTTGCGGGTCAGCTTCGAGGTCACGACGATGCCGGCGCCCAGGCGTGGGTGACGGACGCGGTCGCCATCGCGGAACTGCCGCTCCCCCGGGATGCGGGGACGAGAAGCCGGGGCGGGCCGGAGCGGTACCGAAGGTTGGAAGGAGGAATTGCGGGGCGGGAGGGCGCCCGGGCCGCTGGAGCCGCCGCCGGAGCCGCCGGAGCCTCTAAGGCCGCCCGGGCCGCCGAGCGAGCCGCTTGGGCCGCCTGGCGCGCCGCCCGGGACGCCGGGCGCACCGCTTCGGGCGCCGGGGCTGTCCTCACGGCCGCGCGGCACGTCCAGACTCCCGGAGCGAGCACCCGAGTCGTATGCCTCGCGACGCGCGTCCAGGTCACGAGTGGGCCGGAAGGCCTCCCCGGCCCTGGGGGCGCCCGGCTGCCCGCTCCCCGACCGCCACGCGCCGCCCCCGGCACGGATCGGCGTGCCGAACCGGCTGTTCAGACGCCGGCCGAAGACGAGGTCCGGATCCACGTTGCCGACGTCGTCGTCGAAATCGTCGCCCCGCTCGAGCCGCGGCCCCGTCATCAATGCAGCGGGGATCTCGAACAGGAACCTGCTCGGGACCGACAGGCCGCCCTGCCCCCAGGTCGCCCTGCGCGCCGCGTGCGACAGGAAGAGCCGCCGCTTGGCCCGCGTGATGCCGACGTAGGCCAGTCGCCGCTCTTCCTCGAGTTGCTTCTCGTCGTCGAGGGAGCGGCTGTGCGGAAACACGCCCTCCTCCAGCCCGGCGATGAAGACGATCGGGAACTCGAGCCCCTTGGCGGCGTGGAGAGTTATCAGCGTGACGGCGTCCGCGTCGGCCTCGTAGGAATCCTGGTCGGCGACCAGCGCCGTCTCCTCGATGAATCGGTCCAGGGCGTCGTCGGGGGTCAGGTCGTCATATCGTGTGGTCACCGAACGCAGCTCGAGCAGGTTCGCCCAGCGCTCTTCGCCCTCCTCAGAGCCGTCGGCGAGCATGGCGCGGTATCCGGACTCCTCCAGCACCGCGTCCAGCAGCTCGGGCAGCGGCAGGACACCGATCCGGGTCCGCAGCCGGGCCACCAGAGCTGCGAAACCGCCCAGCGCGCTCCGGGCGCGCGACCCGAGAGTCTCGATCCGACCCTCCGCGGCGGCGTTGATCGCACCCCAGTACGTGCCGACCTCTCGACCGTCGGTCACCCCCTCTGACGCGGCCTCCGCCGGCTCGATCGGAGCAGCCTCCGGCGGGACGGGCTCGATCGGAGCGGCCTCAGGCGACCCAGCCCGCGCGGCGACGAAAGCCCGCAACTCAGCCAGGCTCTTGTCGCCGATCCCACGCGCCGGGACGTTTAGCACCCGCTCGAAGCTGACCTGGTCGGCGTCGTTGCGCAGAATCCGCAGATACGCCAGCGCATCCTTGACCTCGCGGCGCTGATAGAAGCGCGTCCCGCCGACGAGCTGGTAGCGGATGCTGTAGCGCAGGAACGCCTCTTCGATCGCGCGGCTCTGGGCATTCGTCCGGTACATGACGGCCAGATCGCGCCGCTCCCAGTGTTCGATCTCATCGTCGGCCCGACGCGTCAGGATCGTGCCCCGGCCGCCCGTCAGCTCCCCGACCTGGCGAGCGATCCACTCCGCTTCCTCTTCCTCGTTGTAGGCCTCGAAGCGGGAGATCGGCCGGCCGCCCGAGTTCTCCGTCCAGAGCTTCTTGTCCTTGCGCGAGGAGTTGTTCGTGACGACGGCGTGCGCGGCGTCGAGGATCAGCTGCGTGGAGCGGTAGTTCTGCTCCAGTTTGACGACCGTGGCGTTGGGATAGTCGCGCTCGAAGTCCAGGATGTT
>PMBR01000005.1 GCA_003152995.1 Chloroflexota bacterium
CAAGGCGGCGGCCGTCGAGGCCAAGTGACGCAGGAGCGTCAGATCGCGGGTACCGAGGTTGGAGACGGCGCCGGTTCGACCGGCGCCGTCTCCTCCACCCCGGCCGGCGATCACGAGAACGACGTGGCGTCCGTGCAAACACGCCCCACGGAGCCGGCGAAGGCGGAGGCGAAGCTTGGCGCCGGCACGGGCACCAAGAAGTTCGAGGCGCCTCACCGCCTGGAGAAGGAGACCTTCTTCACCCACGTCACGGGCCTGACGCTGCTGAGCTTCTGGCGGACGTCGTCGTGGATCATGGGCCACCTGCCGGCAGGTCCCACCTACCGTGTCGGCGGCTGGCTGTCCATGGTCGGCTACGCCGCGAGCCCCGAGCGACGACGCTGGCTACGGGGCAATTTCAGCCACGTCCTCGGCGTGTCGCCCGATGACAAGGCCGCTCACCGCATGGCCCGCGCCGCCTACCGCAACTACTCCCGCTACATCATGGAGTTGATGCGCCTGCCGTGGCTCAAACCCGACAAGGTCGATCAGTTGCTGGAGGTGAAGAGCCTCGACAAGTTTATCGAGGTCTACCGTGCGTCCAAGGGCATGGTCCTGGTCGCCGCCCACCTGGGCAACAACGAGGCGGCCGCCGCCGGTTTCGCCAAGCAAGGCCTCGAGATCAACGTCGTAGGCGATGACAGCTCCTACCGTGAGCTGTACGAGTTGTTCGAGCGCCAGCGCGAGAGCTGGGGCGTGAAGATGATCTCGTGGCGCAACCTGCGCGGCGTCTACGGCGCGCTGCGGCGCCACGAAGGTCTCGTCCTGCTGGTGGACTGGGGCTACCGAGAGGACGGGATCCCGGTCAAGATGTTCGGGGCATGGACGACCCTGCCCGCCGGCCCGGCGTTGCTGGCCGCCAAGCACGGGTCGGCGATCGTGCCGTTCTCGATCAACCGGCTGCCCGACGGCACGTTCCGGGCGGCGGCCGACGACCCCATCTACGTCGCCTCCACTTCGCCGGCCGATCTCGCCCGTGCGACCCAGGCGATCGCCACCGCGCTGGAGGGCCACATCTCGCCCGCGCCGGAGCAGTGGTACATCTTCAAGACGATCTGGCCCGAGACGGCGCAAGAGGCGGCAGCGCTCGAAGCCCGGCATGCCGCAGTCATGGCCGCCGAGGCGGCCGAGATTGCTGGGGCCGCGAGGGGCGCCGACGCGTCTGAGACCGGCGACGGCGCACCGCCCAGGCGAAAGCGCCGATGAGCCGCGAAGCGTCCCCGGTCGCGCCCGAGCCCGCCCGCACCTCCGAGCCCGCCCGGCCGGGCCTTCGGCGACGAGTGGCCGACAGAGTGGTGGCGGCCGTCGTGATCAGCGGGATGGAGCTGATCCGGCGCATGCCGGACGCCCCGCTGTGGTGGCTCGGCAACGCCGCCGGCAACATCGAATACCGGGTGACGCGGAGTCGCCGGGACGAAGCCCGTCGCAATCTTCGGCGAGTGACGGAGTGGATGGCCGCGAACAGCGTGGGAGATGAGAAATACCGCCGCGCCGCCAACGACCCGAGAGCGCTGGAGGCGATCGTGCGATCGGCTTTCCGGCATCACGCTCACTACTACATCGAGCTGGCTCGGGCGCCGCGCTTCGACTGGAACTACCTCGAGAAGCGGCTCGTGATCGACAATCCCGATGCCGTGAACGCCGCTCTTGCGGAGCGCCGGGCGCTGATTCTCGTCGGCCTCCACTTCGGCACGATCGAGCTGCCGGGCTTCCTCGCTCTGAACCGCATCGGCCAGGTCGTGGCCCCGATGGAGTCGCTGCGCAACGAACGCGTCCAGGCCTACATGCGACGGACGCGTGGAGTCATCGGCGTCCGCATCCTGACCATCGAAGAGGCGGGCCTCGAGTTGCTCACGGTCCTGCGCCGTAACGAGCCGATCGGTATCATCGCGGACCGTGATCTCACCGGCGGCGGGCTGCCGGTGGAGTTCTTCGGCGCGAAGACCAAGATCCCTGCCGGGCCCGCCTTGCTGGCCACGGAGACCGGGGCGCCGGCCTACGTATGCGGCGTGCGGCGGGTTGGTCCGGGCCGCTATCGTGGCGTCCTCTGGCCGGTACCCACGCCGGGGGGAGCGAGCCGGCGAGAGCGGAGCCGGTCGATGGCTCGTGAAGAGGCGCTTCTGTTCGAACGGGTCATAGCCGACGCGCCGGACCAGTGGCTCGCCGTCTTTCACCCGATCTGGCCCGATCTGGAACTGGCACGAACGACTGGAGAAGCTGGGTGAAGCTCGCCGAAGGATCGACCCCGGGTTCGCCCGAAGGTTCGCTCGAAAGCACGCCCGACGGTTCGATCGGGCCCGCCCGTCTGGGCAAGGCCGACGTGCACATCCATTCGATCGCGTCCGATGGCACGGCCTCGGCCGCCCAGATCCTCGACTACGCCGAGACCCAGACAGATCTCGACGTGATCGCCGTCGCCGATCACGAGCGGATCGAAGCGGCCTTCGAATGCCAGCGCCTGGCACGAGAACGCGGCACCCGCGTACAGGTCGTCGTGGCCGAGGAAGTGACGACCCGCAGCGGGCACCTTCTGGGCGTCTTCCTGCAGGCTCGTCTGAAGCGCAACCAGCGCCTCGAAACAACGGTCGCGGAGATCCACGAGCAGGGCGGCCTGGCGATCGTTCCGCATCCCTTCTCCGCGTTCACTCTGGGGATGCGCAAACACGCCATCATGCGCGTCCATCTCTCGACCGATCCGCTGGTCTACTGGGACGCGCTGGAAGGCTTCAACCCGTCCACCGCCGGGCGCTACGGCCGCGCCGCCACTGCGCGAATCGCCGCGGAGCTGGGGCTCCCGCTCGTGGGCAACAGCGACGCCCATACCATGGACACGATCGGGGACGGCCATACGCTATTCCCCGGTACGACGGCCGAGGAGTATCGCCAGGCAATCCTCGACGGGACGGCCAGCGGCGCCTGCATCACTTGGGGCGCGGTTCGCGAGGTTCTCATCTACGGCCGCCAGGTTCGAAAGCAGGCCCGCGACGTCTCACGCTGGGGCCGTCGGAATCTCCTCCGCGACGACGCTCCGCGCGACCTGGGCGTCCCGGCCGATCAGCTCGAACTGCAGCGTGAGCTCGAGCGCCGCTACCTCCTCGAGCGCGAGGCAATCCGACGGGCCCATGGTCCGGCCGCGAATTCGGCCGAGCCATCCGCGAGATCGGCTGCAAGGGCGGCCGCGCGAGCAGCCGCGAGATCGGCTGACGGCGCGAAAGGTTCGACCGACCGCGAGGCCGCGCGCGGGCTGGCGCGGCGCCTGCTCGCCATTCGCCAGGGTGCCCGCGCCCGCTCGATGACCGCCGGCAGCCGCGAGGTCGAGGAGCCGCCCGCATGAAGATCGGCCTCGTGACTCCGTACGTCTACCCGGTCCCCGGCGGAGTCAACGAGCACGTCCGCTTCCTCTACGAAAACCTCCGATTGCGCGGCCATGACGTCCGGATTATCACCAGCAGCCACGGTCTGCAACGCTCCTCGGAGGGCGACGTCATTCGAATCGGGAAGGGCTTCAGCGTCCCCACCAACGGCTCGGTGGGAACCATCACGGTTTCGCCGCGGTACGTCTCTCAGGTGGAACGGGTGCTGGAGCAGGAGCGCTTCGACCTGCTCCACTTCCACGAGCCGTTCGTGCCGTTCCTCTCGCTGATCGTGCTGCGCCAGTCGACGAGCGTGAACATCGCCACGTTCCACGCCTACGCCGGGTTCTCGCCGGCCATGGAACTCGGCAGCAAGACGCTCCCGAGCTACGCGCGCAAGCTGCACGGCCGAATCGCGGTCAGCGCCGCGGCCCGCCATTTCGTCGATCGCTTCTTCCCGGGCGACTACAAGGTCATCCCCAACGGCGTGGACGTGGGCCGCTTCCAGCGCGCCGTCCCGATCGCGCGCTGGAAGGACGGAACACCGAACATCCTGTTCGTCGGCCGGCTCGAGGACCGCAAGGGTCTGCCCCACCTCCTCAAGGCATTCCGGCTGATCCGCAAGGGCGGCCTGGAGGCGCGTCTGCTCATCGTCGGTTCCGGGCCGCAGGAGCGCGAGGACCGGCGCTACGTCCTGACACGCGGCCTTCAGAACGTGGAGTTCCTGGGGCGGGTCAGCGACTCCGAGAAGGCGCAGTTGTTCAAGACGGCGGACGTCTTCGTCTCGCCGGCCACGGGTCGGGAATCGTTCGGCATCGTCCTGCTCGAGGCAATGGCAGCCGGAGCCCCGATCGTGTGCAGCGACATCCACGGCTACAAGGGCGTGGTCCAGCGCGGCCGCCAGGCCATCCTCGTGCCGCCGCACGACGCCAAGGCCCTCGCCGCCGGAATCACAGAGCTGCTCGAGGATCCGGCGATGCGGGCCCGCCTCGGCGCGAGTGGCCAGGCTCGGGCTGAGCAGTTCAGCTGGGAGAACGTCACGGCCAAGGTCGAGGCGTATTACGGCTTCGTGATCCGCCGCCTCGCCGCCCAGGGTCAGCTGCCGCCCGGCTTCTCGGCCGAAGTCCCGATCGCAGCACACGGGGCAACCGCGGAGGACTGAGACCGGCGGTCGCGGGGGCCACGTTCCG
>PMBR01000126.1 GCA_003152995.1 Chloroflexota bacterium
CCGAGCGCGATCCAGAGCAGGATGCCCAGGGCCAGGCTGGCGAAAAGGTTCTCGTTGTCTTTGGGATTGGGGGGCGCCAGAAGCTGCATCGGGACCAGAGCCATAGCCGAGGAGACGGCCGCCGGCGAGAGGCCGGCGTCGGAGAGACGGGCAGCCTCCGCGGCCAGGGAAAGGGCGGACTCGACGTTCGACGGGATCGCATCCTTCGCCACGGCCGTCGGCGCCGTCGAGGAACCAGTTACGAGCACGTCGAGCGTGCCGGCCGTTACCTGTGCCTTCCCGGCGTTGACGTCGGCAATATCGCTGACCGTCACGGGCACATCCAGGGCAGCGGCCGTCGCGCTGAACGAACGCTCGAGCGCCTGCGATCCGCCGCTGAAGCCAACCCGCACCGGGTTGGTCTTGCCGGCGAGCAGCGACGCGGCAACGATCCCGACCACGACGAGAACCGCCATCACGATGGTNNGACCTCGCGGCGAGCGACGAGGAAGATGGTCGGCAGGCGGCGCGTTCCGCCCAGACTCAAAGATCGGGCGTTCATGCCGCTGCCTCCTCGATGACCGTCCGGAAGATCTCGCCGAGGGTGGGCTCGACACGCTCGAACTCGCGCACCGGTCCGGTGTTCAACCCCGCCTGGAGCAGCGCCTGATCGTCGACACCCGGATCCAGCTCGAAGAGCCGCCGTGTGCCGTCGACCTGTACGAGCCGGACTCCCGGCACTCCGGCTTCCCAGTCGTCCGGGGCCCCGGAAACGTCGATCCAGCGGCGCTCCTGCCCCCCCGCCCGGAGCTCTGCGACTGTGCCGATGGCTACCATCTTGCCGCGGTCGATAATGCCCACCCGGTCGCATAACCGCTCGACGAGCTCGAGCTCATGGCTCGAGAAGATGACCGGGACCCCCGCGTCCGCCCGTTCGCGGAGCACGCCNNGCCAGCTGGACACGTTGCTGGTTGCCAAGGCTGAGCGCCTGGAGATCGTCGTTGGCCCTGTCCTTCAGGCCGAACCGATCCAGCCAGCGAAGGGCCGAGACCCGGGCCTCCGAGCCGCTCATGCCGTGAAGCTCGCCGAGGTATGCCAGCTGCTCGGCGACTCGCATCTTCGGATACAGCCCGCGCTCCTCTGGCATGTACCCGATCCGCCGGCGCGCTGCAAGGTCGAGCGCCCTTCCATCCAATCGCACCTCGCCCGTGTCCGGGCTGAGGACGCCGAGAACGATCCGCATGGTCGTGGTCTTGCCGGCGCCGTTGCGCCCCACGAAGCCGAAGAGCTCGCCGGCGCGGACACCGAAACTCAGGTCTTGTGCCGCGACTGTCTCTCCGTATCGTTTCGAGATCCCATCGATCTCGAGACTGCGATCAGCGCTCAAGTTTCCTCCCACGCGCCGGCTGCGCGTTCGCCTCTTCTCCCTGCACGCTATCGGGAGCATCCCCAAGACTGCCCAGATGTCCACCCGAAAACGGCCAACGATGCGACGCGCAATGCCTCCGGCCGGTAGCTTGGCGGCCGGTGCCGTCTTACCTTCCCCTTACGTCCGCTCCGCGGCTCGGGCCTGAGCCGACGTATGCTGCGACCATGAAGACTATCCTCGTCGTCGACGACGAGCGAAACATCGTCGAGCTGGTCCGCATGTACCTCGAGAAGGAGGGCTTCGCGGTCGTGGCGGCCGCCGACGGTGAGCAAGCCCTGGTCCAGTACGAGCGTAGCGGCCCCGATCTCGTCGTGCTGGACCTGATGCTGCCGAAGTTGGACGGCTTCGAGGTCTGCCGCGAGCTGCGACGCCGGGGCGATGTGCCGATCCTGATGCTGACCGCCCGCTCCGAGGATGTCGACGCGATCGTCGGTCTCGAGCTGGGCGCCGACGATTACGTGACCAAGCCATTCAACCCACGGGCACTGGTTGCGCGCGTCAAAGCCATCCTGCGTCGAACCGACGCGACGGCGAAGGGTGGGCGACCGATAGAGGTCGGCAGCCTGCGGATCGACCCGCGCCGGCGTGAAGCGACGGTCGGGTCGCGCCGGTTGGAGCTTCGAGCCCGCGAATTCGACCTGCTGGCGGCGCTGGCGCGCGATCCGGGGGTCGTGCTCACGCGTGAGGCATTGCTCGAAGACGTCTGGGGCACGGACTTTCCGGGCGAGACTCGGACCGTGGACGTGCATGTCGCCGAGGTTCGCAAGAAGCTGGGCGAAGATGGGCCTCAGGTAGAGACGATCCGGGGCCTCGGGTACCGGCTCGTTCATCCTCCCCGGCCTGCGCTCGACGCCGGCCACTTCCCTGTTGCCGAGTAGGAGCGCCAACCGATGCTGCCGCGCGGCCTGACCGGCCGGATCGTGCTGGCCTTCGCCGGTCTTGCGGCGGCATTGCTGCTCGCTGTCGCGGCGACGCTGTTCCTGGTCCTCCACCAGCTCCATCAGAATGAGATCGAGGACTCGCTTTCGCGCCAGGTCGCGACCGTGATAGTGACGCTCTCCCGCGAGCCGGCCGCCCAATGGGACGCCACGCTGACCGACACGGGCACTTCCATCGCCGGCGACGGTGGCTACATCCTGGTCCAGAACCCCAACGGCGCCATCCGCGTCCTGGCCGGAAATCCCTCGTCGCTGGCGGTCCCGCCAAATACGGCCGGCGTCACGACGACATCGGACGGCAAGTCGTTCGTCTTCGTCTCGGCGAGCAGGAATACGGCAAACGCCCGAACGATCGTCTTCGCCCTTCCCGACCGATCCGTCCAGCTGGCCCTCGGCGACCTGGCTCGAGCGCTCATCATCGTCGTCCTCGTCCTCGTGCTGGTCGGCGTGCCGGTCGCCTGGCTTCTGTCGCGGTCGCTGACGGGCCCGATGCGGCGACTCGCGGACGCCGCCGCAGAACTGCCCGCTGCCTCGGGCGAAACGCGGCCGCTTCCGCTCGAAGGCCCGACGGAGGTGAAGGCCCTCACCGAGCGGTTCAATGTCATGGCCCACGAGCTCGCCTCGACGAGAATGGAGGAAACGCAGCTCCTGGCCAACCTGCGCCACGATCTACGGACGCCGCTGACGAGCATCGGCGGGTTCGCCGAGGCGATCGCGGACGGCACGGCCTCTGGCGATCGAGCCATAACGGCGGCGCGGACTATCGCCGACGAGGCCCAACGGCTCGAACGGCTCGTCGGCGAGCTCGGCGTGGTGGAACGGCTGGGCCAGGGCCCCGCTGCGCTACGTCCGGAAGCCCTCGACGCCGCCGCGCTGCTAGCCGATGCGGCCGCCCGTTTCGAGTCGCGGGCTGGTGGACTGGGAGTGGCCATCGAGGTCGCCGGGACCACCGCCGGAGAGCCGGACCTGGCGTTTACCGGCGACCGGCTGGCTGCGGAGCGGATCCTCCAGAACCTGATCGAGAATGCGCTCTCGGCCGTGCCGGCGGGCGGTCACGTCTGGCTGCGCGCGGCACCACTGCGTGTGCCCGGACGCCGACCCGGGATCTCGATGAGCGTGACCGATGACGGCCCCGGTTTTCCACCCGGCACCGCGGAGCGGGTGTTCGAGCGCTTCTTCCGCGCCGATCCATCGCGAACCGGCAGCGGTTCGGGCCTGGGGCTGGCGATCGTCCGGGAACTGGCGCGCGCCCACGGCGGCGAAGCCTGGGCCGAGAACGTAGCGCCGCATGGAGCGAGAGTGACGGTGTTGCTGCCCATCTCGCCGGCAATCGGCGGCGTTACGGAGCGCGCCGAGTAGACACCGAAACCCGACGGCGATCGGCCGCCGCCCGTGATTCCGGCCGAATCCGCGCCGCTGCTCCGCCTCCCGCTATCCTTCGCGGGTGAGCGAACCCACCAACCCGTCCGGTCCACCGCCGGAGATCACCCACCTCATCCGCCAGCGGATCGAAGCCCGCGCCAACCGCGACTGGGCCGCGGCGGACTCCCTCAAGATCCAGATCGAAGCCGCAGGCTGGCGAGTGACCGACCATGGCAGTCGAACTTCCGTGAGTCGGGCGGCGCCACCCACCGTCGAGACCGACGGGGAAGTGCGCTATGGATCTGCCGCCGCCGTGCCGTCGCGGCTGGAGGAGCCGCCCGACGCGCCCTGGACGGTGATCGTTCTCGCGTCTGAGGCGCCGGAACGCGTGTCCAGGCTGCTTGCGGGTTTGCGGACCCACGCCCCCGGCGGCACGCAGGTCGTGGTAGTCGCCGACGACCCAAGCGAGCGGCAGCAGGCGGCACTCGAAGCCGGAGCGCCCGATCGTGCCGCCGTCGGCGGCCGGGAGATCGAGGTGCTGCGAACCGCCACCCGGCTTGGCCACGCCGCCGCGCTAAACATCGCCCTGCGGCGCACGGCCGGCGAACTCGTCCTGCTGGCCGACGGCACGGCCTGGCCTGCCGGCGACGCGCTCACTCCGCTTGCCGACACGCTGACAGACCCGGAGATCGCCATTGTCGGAGCCTTCGGAGTGACATCGACCGAACCCGGACGCCTTCGACCTTCAGCTCTCGCCGTCTCGGATGCGCTCGACGCCGTAGCTTTGCTGGCCGGCTGGATCGCGTTCCGGCGCGCCGACTACATCGCCCTCGGACCGCTCGACGAGCGCTTCGTGACGCCGGCGTGGCTGGACGTTTGGTGGAGCTTGCGGCTGCGCGCAGGAGCCGACCCGGAATGGACGGAGACCGAGGCGACAGAAGCGCAGTCCGATATCAGCGCCGCAGAACCCGAAACGGCGGAGGCCACCACGGCAGTCGAAGATTCGTCGGCCTCTCACGCGGCCGTCGGATTCGATCTCCCGGCCCCGCGTCGAGCCATCCGCATCGACCTGCCGCTGGAGCACGAGGCGACAGCCTGGCCGCCCGATCGGTCGAGATTGGGACGGCGAAACATGTACCGGGTGCTCGACCGTTTCGGCTGGCGCGAGGACCTCGTCTGAGCCGCCGCTAGCCGATATCGATGTTGGGCGGCAGCTGGGCCAGCGTCACGGTCGCCACCGGAGCCGTCGTGGACCCGAAATAGCGGTAGAGCGGATCCGCCTGCCATCTGCTTGTGCCGACGAAGTAGCCCGCCACCAGGATGGCAACCAGGGCGACCACGGCCAGAACGGGCAACCCCATTTGCTCCAGGCGCGACTTGCCACCGCCTCCCGGTGTGTGCCATAGCGAAGCCAACGTCGGTACGCGGCCGGGCGGCATGGCCAGGGCCAGCCACAATCCCGCCACCAATCCGCCAATGTGGACGAAGTTGTCGACGTTGCCGAAGACGCCCGAGATGCCCAACACGAGGTTCAGGACGATCAGAAAGCCGACCTGCGAGGCAATCGCGCGTGACTGCAGGTCCAGCACCGCACGGTGGTATCGCGTCGCCACTAGAACGATGCCGAACAGCCCGAAGATCGCGCCGGATGCCCCCACAGCCGCGACGGAGTCACCGAAGACATAGCTGGAGATCGAGGCCGCTATCCCCGTCGCGACATAGAAGAAGAGCATCAGTCTGGCGCCGTACATCCGCTCGACGAGCTGCCCGGCATACCACAGGGCGTACATGTTGAAGAGCAGATGGAGGATGTCGTTGGGGTCGTGGACCAGGACGACGCTGAGGAGGCGGTACAGATCCCCGTGGGCGACGAGGATCTTGTTCAACTCGAGCTGCTGCTCCAGCGGCCCGCCCGGGTTGAGCTGGCCGGGCAGCGTCGCCCCACCCTGCATCGCCATCAGCGACGTGACCACCGTGACGCCGATGATCAGGTATGTCATCAGAGACGGCAGCGAGTCGCCCCGGCTGCGGGCGAAGTAGCGGCCCGCGGCTCGCGTATTGCCGGTCTCTTTGGAGAGCCACCCCAGGCGGGAAGCGATCAGCGCCTTGTCCGAGGCGGGGGCGCGCCGCTCGCACTGGCGGTAGGCGTCGAGCGCGCCGCTGAGGTCGCCGCCGCGGACTCGGGCCGCGGCCACCTGGCGCCATGCCCGATACGTCGCCGGTGTGTCGCCCAGAGTCGTCACCCGCTCCCATGCGCCGAGTGCTTCGGCGTCGCGGTCCAGCCGATACAGGGCATTGCCGAGGCCGTAGAGAGCGGCCGCGGAGACGTCCGGATCCGACGCTCCGATCGTCCGGCCGTACAGGGCCAGCGCGTGTTCCGGCTCGCCGGCCTCCAGCAATTCGTCGGCCTGGCGAATCAGGGCGATGGCGGTCGGCCGGTCCAGCGGCCCCGACACGGACGGGTCGAAGCCGGCCGGAACCATAGGCGAGCCGTCGAAACGAAGTCCCTCAGATGCGCGATCCATGGCGGGCACTCTACAGGAATCGAGATGCCCAGCGCAGCGGCCTGCCCGGGCGGAGCGCGGCGTCGCGCCGTCAGTCGGCCACGGCCTCCCATCCCGACACGCGGACCGCCTCGGCGAACGCGGCTGCGGCGTCGGTCCCGGCATCCAGCCCGGCGGCGAAGGCGCCAACTACGCGGCCGAATGAGCCGTCGTCCACGACCGGGGCCTCCAGCAGCGTGGCCTCCTGAGGGAGTGACGGAGGCGTCGCACCGGGCGAAAGGAGCACCACTAGACGTGCCCCGGCGAAGGTCGCGCCCTCGACGACGGCCGCGACGGCCAGTTCGGGGAGTGGCTCAGCGAGCACCACCACCCTGGCCTCGGCCAGGTAGTGCATCGCCAGGGAGATGTCGCCGGCGTCCAGGCCTGGACGGGCCGCCGGATCGGCGGGGAGCAGCTCGACCTCGACCGGTGGCTCTTCGTCGCCGATGTCGCCCGCCAGTGTGGCAGCGGTCAGCTCGTTCTCGGCCAGGTCGTCCGCGGAGTCGAGCTTGGTTGCGGCCGCCACGGCCGAGAGGAGCGGCGTCGGCCGCGCCGGGTCCCGGAGCAGAGCCGCGTGACCGATGCCGAGACGGCCGAGCGCCAGCACGACCGCGTCGCCGGCGCCGTCGTCGCCGACCTTGCCCACGAGTTCGACGGAGCTACCTCTGGCATGCGCGGCAGCCGCCGCCTCGACGGCAAGCCCGCCGGCACTCCCCTCCCCGGCCGCCGATCCCGAGTACGCGGGCAGGCCGATGACCACGATCACTCGTCTTCCCCGTCGCCGCTGCCGGCCTCGCCGCTTTCTTCCGGCAACTCCTCGCGGATAACTTCGAGTTGGCCAAAGCCCGCGGCCTCGAGGTCCCCGGCCACGACGTCCGCGTCGCCGACCAGCACGATGGCGAGCCGCTCGGGGTGGATGTGATCCTGGGCCGCCTTCTGAACGTCGAGCGCAGTGACCCGCTCGATGAGATCGCGGTAGCAGGCCAGCTCATCGTCCGGCAGACCGTTCACGTAGAGACCGCCGATCGCCCCGACCACCGCCCCCGGCGTCTCGAAGCGAAGCGGGAAGACACCGACCATGTAGTCTCGCGCAGCAGCCAGCTCCGCTTCCGTGACAAGCGTGTCGCGCATCCGGCGCAACTCGCTGAGTGCTTCGGAGATGGCCGGCCCCGTCACAGCCGTCTGGACTGCGGTCCGGACGGCGAATGGGCCGGCGCCTCGCCGCATATCGAACCCGGCGCCGACACCGTACGTGTAGCCCTTGTCCTCTCGCAGGTTCAGCTGCAGGCGGGAGTTGAAGAGCCCGCCGAGGATGGCGGCCATGACTTGAACCGCATGGAAGTCCGAAATGCGGCGCGGCAGGCCGACGTGTCCGATTCGAACCTCGGATTGCACCGAGCCCGGCCGGTGGTAGAGCCGCACGATCGTTCGATCGACGGCCGAGTCTGCTACTGGGACCGACAGGGCCGGCTTCGCGGTCGGCTCGCCTGAAACGGCCGATGCGCTGGACTGGCCCGAACCGGCGCTCGCAAGGGAGCCCAGGACTTCTTCGGCCATGCGCGGTACGTCGAGGCCGGTCAGATCGCCGCCGACCACGAGGGCGGACCGCTGCGGCGACAGCAGCGCGCGGTGGATCCCGATCAGCTCATCTCGCGTCAGTCGTTCGACCGTCGATCTGTCACCGGCGGCAAGGCGCCAATACGGCGACTCGGCGGTGTAGATCGATTGCGAGAAGGCGTGCTCCACGCGACGACGCGGCTCGGCCCGCATCTGCAGCAGGTCATTGAGGCGCTCATCGCGCAGTCGCGCGACTTCCTCCGCGGGGAAGGTCGGACGCTCGACGAGCTCGTCGAGCAGTTCCAGAGCGGCCCGCAGGCGCGACGCCGCGACCTCGACGCTGGCCGCGAACGCGTCCCAGCTGGCCTCGGCGTGGAGCGTGGAGCCGAGCCTCTCGGCGGCCTCTATCAGCTCCACACCCGGATAGCGCTCCGTACCCTCGGTCATTGCGCGAGCAGCAAGAATCGTGGCGCCCGCCAGATCGGCCGGCTCGTCGACGGCCCCTCTCTGGAAGATCAGATTGGCCGACACGAGCGGCCGGCCCGGAACGTGGACTGTCAGAACCTGCAGACCGGACGGAAGCACCGTCCGCTCGAACTTCGGAAAGCTGTAGGCGCGGGGCTGACCGGGCGAAGGCCTGGCTGCGAGGATCTCTTCCAGCGTCATGCCGCCGTCTCCTCGTCCTGGCCGGCCGCGGCTTCGGCGGCCGGCACATACGTGATCACGACGCGGTTGTCCGGCCGGAACACCTCGGCGGCCACGGCCTGGATCTCTTCGGGCGTCACGGACAGATACCGCTCGAGCTGGCGGTTGATCATGTCCGGATCGTCCAGCAGCGTCGCAAACATGGCCAGCCGGTCGGCTCGCTCTTCGACCCGTTGAAGAGACTCGAGCTCGTATGTCTCGATCAAGGCTCGCGCGCGCGCCAGCTCGTCGGCCGTCACCGGCTCCCTGCCCAGACGTTCGAGCTCTTCCTCGAAGGCGCGCTCGACGACATCGGGGTCGACTCCGGGCCGGACCGTTGCCTGGCCGGCAGCGATCGAAGCCCCGCCGACGAACCCGAGGGTGAAGAAAGCGACGTCCTGGGCGATCCGTTCTTCGCGCACCAGGCGACGGTACAGCCGGCTGCCTTTCCCGCCCGCCAGGATCTGGGCCGCGACCTCCAGGGCCTCCAGCCGCGGATCGCCGAAACGCGGCGCCCGAAAGCCAAAGTAGTGGCGGGGCAGCGGCACCCGATCTTCGACGATCTCGCGCCGTTCGCCACCGAGGGTGGCCGGCAGGCTCAGGTCGCCGAGTGGTGGGATGGCCGGATTGGCCGCGATCTCACCGAAGTAATGCTCGACCCAGGCCCGCGCCTGTGCGGGATCGACGTCGCCGGCGATCGCCAGGACCGCATTGTTCGGCGGGTAGTACGTCCGGAAGAAACCGGCCACGTCCTCCAGCGATGCCGCGTCCAGATCCTCCATCGACCCGATCGTCGGGTGGTGGTATGGATGCTCCGGCGGGAAGAGGAGCTCCTGGAGCTTGTTCGACCACTGGCCGTAGGGTCGATTGTCGTAGCTGGAGCGCTTCTCGTTCTTGACGACGTCGCGCTGGTTGTCCAGGTTCTCCTGGTTCAGGGCGTCGAGCAGGGTCGCCATCCGGTCCGCTTCCAGCCACAGGGCCAGCTCGAGCTGGTGGCTCGGCATCGTCTCGAAGTAGTTGGTCCGGTCGAGCCAGGTGGTGCCGTTGAGCGTGCCGCCCGCGGCCTGGACCAGGCCCATGTGCTCCGTCTTGGCAACGTGGCGCGACCCCTGGAACATGACGTGCTCGAAAAGGTGAGCGAAGCCGGTCTTGCCCGGAACCTCGTTCTTGGAGCCGACCGCATACCAGATGCAAACCGCCACCACGGGAGCCATATGGTCCTCGGCGATGATCAGCCGTAGCCCATTGACCAATCGCTCGTCGGTGAAGCTGACTGAAGGTGCGGTCATGCGCGAAGACTCCCGGGATTGTCTGCGGTCGTCGATGGGCCACGACGCCGGCCAATGCATTGTAGGGCCCCAGCCCCGGCGAGGGTCCGGCTCGGGTTGCCGGCCCGTGCTGAGCGTCCGGCGCGAGATTGCCGGCCCGCAGCGAGCCTCCGGGCGCGGTGAGCCACACACAGGAAACGTCGCCCCAAAGCAACGGCGTGCGGCCCGTATCGCGGAACCTGGCTTGACTTGGGGACTGCGGCTTGTTAGCTTGTTATCTAACAGGTGTTAGAGGAACTACTAGAAGTGGCAGGTATTCAGAACCCACCGCGAACAGCTGGGGAGCGATCCGTCGGTCTGGTCAGGCCCGGCCTGACCATGACTCAGATGCCGACGGTCGAGCTGGACGCGCGCACGGGCTACGACTTCCTCGTGAGCGGCTGCTCCGATTGCGGCGAGCTCGAGGACTTGCTGCCCGAGGATCGCGGCTGGCTCAAAGACTGTCGAGAAGCCGTCGCGTCCGAGATCGGTCAGACCGAATCCTCGAGGGCTTGCATCGGCTTCGTTTCCGAGATCGGTCGACTGATGGTCGTGCGGCCGGAAATCGAAACCGCACGTCAGGTCGCCTCCGCGGTGGACGAACTCTCCGACGCGGAGCTCCTCGAGTGCCTGTTCGGCGAGTTGATCGAGAGCCAGGAGACGACCGTGTCCGCACGCCAGGCCCTCAACGGCGACACGGAAGCGTACGCCGCGCTGGCCGCCCAGCTGAGGCAATGGAAGGGTTATGTGGTCGTGCCGGAGACCTTGGCCGAACTCGCGCCCGGCGCGCGCCGCGTGCTTGCGGCCTGGCTCCCCCGGTTCGAGCAGGTGGAGGCCCGCGTGGGCCGAATGCTCGCCCGAGACATCGCCGGACGGCGTGTCGACGACGCCGCCGCCAACCCGCTTGGGTTCGTGGAGAAGGCGACAAACGGCATCCGAATGGTCCCGGACCAGAGGACCCGCCGCATCGTGCTGGCGCCGAGCTACTTCGGCCGTCCGTACAACTCGCTGACGAAGGTTGGCGAGACAACCCTCATCTGCTATCCGATCGCCGACTCGGCGCTCGGGGCGGGCGGCAGAACCGCTCCCCCGGTGGCGACGGTCCGACTCTATCGCGCCCTCGGCGACGAGAGCAGGCTGCGGATCCTGCGTCTGCTGGCCGAGCGTGACCGTTATCTCACCGAGCTCGCCGTCGAACTCGACCTGAGCAAGCCGACGGTCAGCCATCACCTGGCCCAGCTTCGGAGCGCCGGCCTCGTGACGATGACCGAGCAAGGCAATCTCACCTACTACACCCTCCGTCGGGACCGGGCTTCTGAGGCAGGTCCGGAGCTGAGCGCCTTTCTGGCGCGCTGACTACCCCGGGAATCCACCGAGCCGTTTGTGAGCGACCTTGTGTTAGACAAACAACTAACTCTCAGCACCAAAAGCCCTAACTAGGAGGGTAGGTTCATGTGGTATCAGCGACCACCCGAAGAGCGTCAGGCTGTTGTGCGAGCGCGGCAGGCGGAGATGCGCGCTGACGCGAGTTACGTGCACCAGACAACCCAGCCCACAGAGTCAAGGAGAGTTGGCCGGGTCAGTGGACTGCAGTTGCATCTGGGCAGACTGCTGATCGTCGTTGGGCGCAGTCTCCGCGAAGAAGAGACGCCCTGTCCCGACCCGATGTCCTAGGTCGCCGCCGCAGAGGGGATTCGTGACTCAGGCCCTGGTTCGGTACATACGGAGCTTCACCGGATTCAGCCGCGACGCCCGGCTGTTCCTGATTACCACAATCGTCTTCGGCGCCGCCCTCAGCCTCTACTGGGCCGACTTCAACCTGTACCTCGGGGCGATTGGCCTCGACCGCTCGACGATGGGCCGGCTGATGTCGGTCTCCATGCTGGCGGGGGTCCTCGTCGCCATTCCCTGTGGTGCGCTATCCGACCGAATCGGCAGGCGCGCGGTGATGGCCGGCGGCATGGCTCTGGTCGCCGTGGCGCTGGTCGCGGTCCTGCCGGGGAATCTACCCCTGCTCTTCGTTGGCATGGCAGCCCTGGGCGCAGGTTCCGTGGCCGTTTCCGTGGTCCAGATCCCTTTCATCGCCGAGCACACCAGGCCGGATCAACGCAACGAGTACTTCGCCACATGGTCCGCCGTGGGCACCATGACGTCCCTCGTGGCCGTTCTGGTGGGCGGAGCAATCGCGACCGAGGTGGCCTCAGCTTTCGGTCTTGGCGGGGGGCAGGCCGCCTATCGGGTGCTGCTGATCGGGATCGCGATACTGGGCGCTCTTTCGCTGGTCACAGTGCTGCCGCTTGCGAACGACCGCCCAGGGCCCGATCGCCCTCGCCAGGCGCACGGCGGCCGATTCGGGATGGTCGTCTCCGATCGCGCACTGTTCGCGCGGTTGCTCTTGCCCGGCTTCATCACGTCGCTGGGAGCCGGCCAGCTCATCCCATTCCTCAACGTCTTCATCCAGGGCAAGTTCGGTCTGGATCTCGAATCGATCAACGCGATTCTGGCGATCACCAGCCTGGGAACGACGTTGGCGATTCTCGCTCAACCCGCCCTGGCGAGACGTTTCGGCCGGATAGGATCGATCGTACTGGTCCAGGCGTCCAGCATCCCGTTCCTGCTGGTGCTCGGCTTCTCTCCTGTCCTCTGGAGCGTGATCATGGCGATGGCCGTACGGAACTCCTTGATGAACGCAGGCAGCCCGATCTTCGACGCGTTTGCCATGGAGCGCGTTTCGGCCGCGGAGCGAGCGACGCTGGCCGCAGGCATGACGCTGCTGTGGTACCTGGGCTGGACGGTCGCCCCTCTCTACTACAGCGTCCTGCAGGCGACTCTCGGCTTCACGGCCGGGTACGCCGTGGACTTCGTCACGATCATCGTTCTCTACACGATCTCCACGTGGTTGCTGTGGCGGTGGTTCCGAGGCGCCGATTGCGCCGCCCGCCAGCCCGATCCATCCGTGTCTACGGCCGTCGACACCGGCCTCGTCGACACGCCGGCCGGCCTGCTTGAGCACGCCTGACAGCGTCCGGGTTTGGCCCAACGCCTGGGTCGGGCGTCCAGATCGGCCAGGGGTCAGGTGTAGTAGAGCGCGAGCATGTCCCAGTTCTCGGCGAGATCGTAGATTGCGATCGCGATGAGAAGCAGGCCGCCCACGAAGTTGATCGCCCGACTGTGGAGCGCGAACCAACGGGTCAGCTCGCGCTGCAGCGCCCCCGAGAGCAGAGAGATCGCGAGCAACGGTACGCCAAACCCGAGCCCGAACCAGAAGAAGATCCACAGCTTGCTCACCGCCTCCCCGAAGGTGAACGAGTAGACGAAGATGGCGACGACCAGCGGCCCGGAGCAGGGCATGGCTATCGGGCCGTACAGCAGCCCGTAAACGTAGGCGTTCAGGGATGGGCGGCGGAGCAGCGGAACCTTTATCTGCGGCAGCCGGTAGAAGGGGTTCCGGTTGAGCAGAAGCAGCACGCCCAGGACCAGGATCGCGACTATGGCGATCGGAATGAGAATCGCGAGCACTCGGCCGATCGAGACGGACAGGGCGGCCATCAGCGCGCCCAGGATCAACATCGCCGTCAAAACGCCGGCCAGCACGAACAACCCGAGGAGGTAGGTCAGCCGGCCACGCCCCGGACCGGCTTGCCCGCTGAGATAGGCCAGGAACCCCGGGTAGAGCGGCAACAGGCAGGGGCTGGTCGTCGCCAGCAGACCGAAGGAGAAGGAGGTCAGCGCGACGTCCATTGGGCCTACTGGGTCAGATAGTCGGCGATTGTCTTCTGGATGCTGATGGCCGATTTGACGCCAAACGGGAGTCCGTAGACGCCGCCGGTCTTGTCGATGAACAGCATTGGCTGAAGCGGTGGATTAATGAACTGCTGGTCGTAGTTCATCTCGAGGAATCGGACGACCTCAGTCGGTGCCACCGCGATGTACCAATCGAACTTGTTCGTCGCGGCGTACTTCTTGAGGATCGTCGAGTCCTCGTTGGGATCGACGTCAAGGCTGACTGTGACCAGGCTGCTGGCGCCCGAACCAAGCATGCCGGGCAACAGCTGGACCTGGCTCATCTCTCCCTGACAGGTGGGGCACCAGGTTGCCATCGTGTCGACGAGGACGACCTTGCCGGAGAAGTCGCTGATCTTGAACGACTTGCCCGTGTTGACATCGGTCATCTGCACGTCGAACCAAGAGGGCACGGTGGGCGCGGGATTGACGGTTGGGGTCGAACCGCCGGAGGCGGCGCCGGCCGGCGAAGAGACGGTCGGTTGCCTCTGGGCGGTGGTCGCGCAGCCCGCGACGATCACGACGCAGGCCAGCAGGCCGGCGGCGCGAGATAGACGCTTGGTTCGGGCGCGCATTGCTTGGTCCTAAACGGTTTCGCCGCGGATCCGGACGCAACGGTCGTCTGATGCCCGGGCAGCGACACCGTCCGACTATGCGAAGACCCTCGAGCGACCTCGAGCCCGATCCTTGTCTAGATAACACCATCGTCGATTGCCCACGCTGGCGGCGTCGAGTGGGCTCGGCCAGCGCAACCGAGAAGCGCGCGCAGTCGGGCGAGTCAGTTATAAGGAGCGGCGTTTCGGAGCTTCGCAAGCAGCCCGGCGATCTTTGCGTCGGGGCCAAGGCGGACGATGTCGCCCAGCGCGGCGTCCGACAGGAGGACCGGGCCGAGCGCCAGCACACGCTCCAGGGCCGCCGTCGCGCGCTTCCGATCTCCCGCCCGAGCCGCGCTCCGCGCCTCCAGGATCGCGCTTCCCGCACCACCGGACCGCCCCAACATCGAGGCCGCGGCCATCGAATCCTCGAACCGGCCTAGCACGTGCAGGCCGACCTGTAGCTTCAGCAGGGCCGGCACTCGGTCGTCACCCGCGTCGCGCCGGAGCGCCCCGAGCAGCTGAGAGATCCGTTTTCCCTCGACGACTCGCGTCACGATTCCGAGCACCGCCAGCGGGTCCGTCTCCGACGCCAGGCGTGACGCGACGGCCGGATCGTCGCGACGCGCGATCATCCCGACCACTTCGGGCAGGAGGGGCGCCGGACGGCGCTCCAATTCGTCGAGGTCCAGCGTCGAATTTGCGCCGGTCACGCGCGGCAACGTCTCCACAAGAGCCTCGCCGAACGCGCGTCGCGACTCCGCCGCAGCCACAGCGGTGGGATGGCGATCCCGCCCCCGCCCCGCATCGCCCTTCCGCTCGCCGCCCGAGTCCAAGCGCGTCTCCGCTCCCACCCCGGCCCAGCTCCCCTTCGTCGGCGCCGCGCCCAGGGCGCGCGGTCCCCTGGGCCCGCCCGATGCAAGCCGCCAGAGCGAGAAATACGGCTCAGGGTTGAAGATCCCGAAGAAGACGATGACGATGGTCAGGTACACAAAGCCGATCACGACCGCGCCGATGGCGATCGCCACGCTGCACAGGCCGACCACGATCAGCCCGGGCGTCCGTCCGCGCTGGCCAATCACGACGACGAATAGGTTCGTCAGAATGTTGCCGCCGTCCAGCCCGGCGATCGGCAGCAGGTTCACGATTCCCCACCACAGGTTGACGAAGATCAGGTCGCTGGCCGCGTCCGTGAGGAGCCCGCTCGTCGGAAGCCAGGGCTTGACCACCATGACCGCGACGGCTACCGGAATCCCGACCAGCGGACCGGCCAGGCTGACAAGGATGGACTTTCGCGGCGGCAGCACGAAGCCCGAGATCGTCAGCCCGCCCATGCCCCACAGCCGTATCTCGGGCTGGATGTTGTACCGGCTCAATGCGAAGGCGTGCCCGAGTTCGTGGATGAGGATCGAGACCGCCACGACCACGACCCATTCGAGGATGCCGACGCCGGGCCGCGACGCCTGCAGGCCGATGAGCAGCGTGATCAGCAGGAAATCGACCCCGATCGTGACCGGGAAGCCGAACAGGTTGAATCGAATGCCGGGGAGCGAAGGCGTCACGAACGAATCCTGGCTGCGGAACCTGACGGTGCGCCGGATTGCGACGCGCCCTCAGGTTAGCCGAGCCAGGGTCCGCTGGACAGGGGCAAGTCCCTACCGGCTCGTCTGGGCGATCTCGCCGCCGCCCCTACGATCTGGCGATGAGCCATATGGTTCCCTGCCAGTAGACGGCGATGCCGCCGTTCGGACCAAGTGCCGCCTGGTCCGGACCTGACTCGCCCCAGTCGGGGCGGCTGACACCGTCGATAGCCAGCTGCGTCCAGACCACACCGTCGGTCGAGGTCCAGACTGCGGGCGAGACCACGCCACCTGCCGTGACGGTTCCGAAGGCCACGGCTCTGGACCCGTCCGCAAGGAAGAATAAGTGCGATTCCGTAATGGCATGCCAATCCCGGCCCGAGGAGGACGCCGCCCAGCCCCTGGTCTGGCTGGAGCCGCCCACCGGAATCGACTCAGCCACGAGAGCATTCGGTCCGGGAGCCACCAGATGCAGCAGCGAGGAAGGGCCGGTAGCGAGGTTCGTCAGATCCAGTGGGGTCCATGAAATCAGGTCCGGGGAAAACCACGCCGCCGCCTGATTCCCCACCCGACCCGCGGCGACGTAGCCGCCAGTCACTCGCAGAAGCTGGGTGACCATACCGCCGGCCGCGATTGCGGCGCCGGAAATGGGTTGGGCCCGCCAGACGGCGCCGTCGGAAGACGTCCACACAGTTTTCGTTGCGGTGCTCGACCCGGCCAGGTCGCCCCCCACCGCAACGTACCCGTCCGAATCGCCCAGCACTGCCGTCACAATGGCCTTTCCGAATGCGGACGTATCGAGCGCCGCCTTCCAGGTCAGACCATCGCTCGAGGTCCATATCCCCACCGGCCCCGGCTTGCCGAGATCGATCAAAGCCGGGCCGGCCGGTCCTGTAATGAATGCCGGAGTCAAGGAGCCGATCGACCCGGGCGACAAGAGCCAGGCGTACGGCGGAGTGCCCTCCTGCCAGCTGCGGCCATCTCGCGACGCGTAGAGGCCGAGGGTGTACTGACCGCCGGCCTCCGGGATCAGCGACGTGGCCACGTATCCGCCGCTCCACCCATAGATCTCGTCGAAACTGAGGTTGGCGACGTCGACGGCCTGCCAGCGGTAGCCCGCGGCAGCCATGCTCGCGCCGGCCGAAGTCGGGGTCGCGCTGCCCGGCGCGGGGCTTGCGACGCCAGGCGCCACAACCTCGTGGAGCTGGAAGGCGAGCGGCCCGTTGCGCAGAACCGTGGCCAGCAGCATCGCCTGCGAACTCGTGAAGTCGCCCGAGAACTGTCCCTGACCGGCCGTGATCGGCTCCTTGATGAAGGGGGCGACGACGACCTTGCCGTCGACGACCAGGGCCATGTAGTCCCCGACGTGGGCCGAACTGAATGTGGCCAGCTTGTCCGTGCCGTCGGGGTTCAGCGCGAACGACACTGCCCACGTGCCGGAGCTCGAGTCCGTCCTTACCTGGTCGCGCAGGAGATCCGCATCGGGGATCAACGCCGGCAGGGTCGGGTCTGTCGCATCGCCGACCGAGGGCAACGCCTTCGGGCCGGCGATCTGGTTGCCGGACGCGTCGACGTTGCCGTACTGGTCGGCGGGAAGGGCCACGATCTCGAAGACGCCGCGGTGGCCCATCAGGTAGCCGACGGAATCCCGATCGACAGGCCCGGAAATGTCCAACTGGATCGAAGCGCCGGCCGCCAGCGTGAAGTTGCTGATCCCGGCTGCCTGAAGCCGCGCCGCGATCACGTCGGTCAGTTGCGTTTCCTCCGCCTTCGTGGGCAGGCGCCCGCCGGTGGGATCGACCGAGTACGTAAGCTTCACTTCCTCGGGAACCGGGGTCTGGGCAGATGATGCGCTGGGTGCGTGTACCGGGCCGCCACGAAGACCGAGCGGCGCGACGGCCACGGCCAGAATCGCCACGGCCACGACGGCAACGGCCAGGCCGCCCAGCCCGTACGCGCGAGTCTGGAACCGGATCGGCGAGCGGCGCCGGCCGGCGGCCGATTGGGATCTCCAGGCGGGAGTGGCGGGCAGGAGAGGCTCGACGCCGGACAAGCGGGCTCGGATGCCGGTCAGGATCTGCTCATCGGAAGGTTCGGGCATCTGTACGTTCTTCGGGTCATGCTCGTTCATCGCCATATCTCCGGATTGCGGCGCAGCGTCGCGCAGGCGCGGGCCACGAGCGAGCGAACGCCCGAGGCGGACAGACCCAGGATCTCGCCGATCGACTCGTCATCGAGGTCGCGCTGGTAGCGCAGTACCAGCGCCTCGCGCTGGCGGCCGGGAAGCTCGCGGGCGAAGCGATCGAACCACATCCAGAACTCGGTCCGGCCGGTGTCCGCCTCGACCGACGGCTCGTGGGATGGATGGAGGCCGGCCAGCGGCAGCCACGACAGCAATCTGCGGCGGCGCGTCTTGTCGATCACCAGGCGGCGCGTGATCAAGAGCAGCCACGGCAGCGCCTGGCCGCCGGGCCCGTGGCCTGAGCACCAGGCCGCGTAGGCCCGCTGGAACGCCTCGCCCGTCACGTCCTCGGCGTCTTCGGGGCTGCGCAGCATCAGCAATGCGTAGCGGTAGACGTCTCTGTAGCGCTGCTGATACAGCGCCTCGAAACTCGCGCCCGCCCCCTCGACGTCAACGAAGGGGCGAACGCTTCCAACGCGCTCCAGCAACTCTTCGGTCCCTCTCTCGACTGTCACGATTGCCATCATGACCTGATTGACGAAGCAGGGGGCCGTTTCGTCCCGCGGCGCGAGGAGAAGGGTCGAGAGGCGGCGACCGTCCGGCGGCGGTCCCCTATCCGGCCGAAACCACTCCGGGCACGCCCCGCGGCAAGCCGGGGTTCGGGACCCACTCGCCGAGCGAGCGGACCTCCGCCAGACGCGTGACCAGGTCAGGGTCCAGCGCCTCGGCGGCGGCCACGGCCGTCTCGATGGCAGTCAGGCAGAGGATCCCTTCGGCAGTGGCGGCCAGGCGTATCTCCGCCGCGTCGCGAACCGGACCGGACCTGGGCGACGGCGTGTTGACGACGAGCCGCACCGAGCCGCCGGAGATTAGGTCCAGGATGGACGGCTGGCCCGTCGCGGGCTTCTCGTCCATCTTGGCCACGACCTGGGATTCGTGGCCGAGGCTCGCCAGCTCCGCCGCCGTGCCGGCCGTGGCGGCGAAGCGGTAGCCGGCACGGGCCAGGGCCCGTGCCACGCGCGGCAGTTCTCTCTTGTCGCGTTC
The DNA here is from genome assembly GCA_003152995.1 of Chloroflexota bacterium. Taxonomy (GTDB): domain Bacteria; phylum Chloroflexota; class Limnocylindria; order Limnocylindrales; family CSP1-4; genus Fen-1039. The sequence continues at coordinate 18,982 of PMBR01000126.1, forward strand.
AGCGACGGATATCAGGGCCAGCGCCCCGTCCGCTCCCGGACGCGGCGGGATCAGCGCCGCGCCCTGCATGGCCTTGGCCAGGGCCACGCGCGGGTCGGTATGGATGGCGATGACCTCGCCCGTGGATTGCATGCCCGGGCCGACGGACGGGTCCACGCCTCGGAGCTTGGCCGTGGAGAATGCCGGCGCCTTGACCGCAACCAGGGGCGGCGGCGCCAGCAGCCCATTCCCCCACCCCATCTCGCGCAGCGTCTCCCCGAGAGCGATCCGGACGGCGAGCTTGACCATAGGCACGCCGGTGACCTTGCTCATGAACGGCACCGTTCGGCTGGCCCGCGGGTTCACCTCGATCAGATACACGCCGTCGTCGCGGACGATGAACTGGGCATTGACCAGACCGTGCACGTTCAGCGCCCGAACGATTCGGTCCATCGCGGCGACGACAAGCTCCTGGTCGGCGGCCGAAACCGTCTGTGGCGGGAACATTCCGACCGAGTCGCCCGAATGTACGCCGGCTCTCTCAATGTGCTCGAGCAGGCCCGGGATCAGGACCGTCTCGCCGTCCGCGATCGCATCGACGTCCACCTCTATGCCTTCGAGGTAGCGGTCGATCCGAACCGGCCGATCCGGGTCGACGACGGTCGCGCGCGCCAGCTGCTCGACGAGATCCGACGGCGAATACGAGAAGTCGATGGCGAGACCGCCGATGACGAACGACGGTCGAACGATGACTGGGTAGCCGATTCGGTCGGCCAGCGCGAGCGCCTCCTCGATCGATCGGGCCATTCCACCTTCGGGCTGCGGGATGCCGACCGCCTCGACCAGGTTTGCGAAGCGGATTCGGTCCTCCGCCTGGTCGATCGTTTCCAGGTTTGCGCCTAGCAGCGGGATTCCGGCGGCGGCGAGCGATTCGGCCAGATTGAGCGGCGTCTGGCCGCCGAATTGGACGAACGCCCCGAGGAGCGGCCGGCCTGCCGGCGACTCGGCCTCCACGACCGAACGGACACTCTCCGGATCGAGCGGCTCGAAGTACAGGCGGGACGACGCATCGAAGTCGGTCGAAACCGTCTCCGGGTTGGAATTGATCATGACCGCCTGCCAGCCCCGTGAGCGCAGTTCGGCCGCGGCATGGACCGCGCAGTAGTCGAATTCGATCCCTTGCCCTATCCGGACCGGCCCGGAGCCGATGACCAGCGCCGCGGGCCGCTCCACGGGCGGCAGCTCCGGAGCCGATCCCGAAGCGGCATACGTGGCGTAGAAGTACGGCGTCTCAGCGGCGAATTCCGCGGCGCACGTGTCCACCATGGCGTAGCCCGGCACGAGGCCCAACTCCATGCGAGCCAATCGGATCGCCTCGGCCGTCACGCCGGCCCCGGCCATCTGCGCCAGTTCGCGATCCCCGAAACCGGCGCGCTTCACTGTCGCCAGGAGAGTGGCCGCCTCATCGTCCCGTGGCGCCGCGATGCGCGCCCCCATCCGCCGGACCTCGCGCTCCAGCGCGATCGCCCGCTCGAATTCCCACAGGAACCAGGCGGAGATGCCGGTCACGCCCCGGATCCGCTCCGCGGGCATTCCCCGCCGCAGCAGGGCCAGGATCCGCCACAGCCGCGAGTCGGACGGCGCGAGGAAGCGCTTGAGCACGATGGGGTATGCGGCGCGCTCGGCGTGGGCACGGGCCTCGCACAGCAGCCCGCCGCCGTCGACGGTCACGAACGGCTGCGCCACGGCCGGCTCCATCAGGTAATCGAGCGTGGCCTGCCAGCCGGCGTTCTCGGCCAGAAAACCGGCGCCCGCCTGTTCGAGCGCGCGCAACGCCTTGTTCAGCGCCGAGCCGAAGGTTCGGTCGATCGCCATCACTTCGCCGGTCGCCTTCATCTGGCT